>CANJXH010000027.1 GCA_947478755.1 Betaproteobacteria bacterium
AGCTGGACGATAAAGGCCTGCACTTCCTCGACCGGCCAGTCGTTCATCTCGAACTCTTCGGTGGCGGCGAGTTCTTCGCCTACTTGTTCCAGCGCCTCTTCGTCGAGCATGGCCAGCTTTTCGGTCACCTCGTCCGGCAGGCGCAGCACCACGACGCCATCGTCAATGGCGTAGGCCGGCTCGTAGGCGCTCAGTGACTCTTCGTAGCCGTCGTTTATCAGCAGGCAATGCAGGGTGGCCAGTTTGGCGGTGTCTATGTCGCGGGCTTCAATGCCGCTCCATTGGTCCACCGGGTGTTCTGCCAGAGCGATATCTTCAAGCTCTTCGTCGTCGGCGCAGACGATATTGATCAGCAGGCTCATTTCTCTTCCAGGCAATGGGTAACGGCTTATTATCGCCCCTGCTGCCCGGACGAGCCATTCTCCGGCCGGCGTGACACCACAAAACCTGAAAATGTAGGGGAGCAGGGCAATGGGATTCTTGTCTCGATTCGATGAGTTTCACGACATCGCCGCCAAGGCCTCGGGGCTCAGTGACTTCGGCAGCGACGACTATCACGACCCGATGCGCCTGCTCTTGTCGGACTACGACCGGCACATGGATTTCAACGACTTTGGCGTGCAGATGATCAGCGGCGAAATCATTGGCCGCCTGGTCGGGCGCTTGATGACCGAGCAAGGCCTCAAATCAAATCCCGCATCCATCAATGCGCCGATCACCCCGCCGCTGGTGGTGATCGGCATGGCGCGCACTGGCACCAAGGCACTGCAGCGACTGCTCTCGAAAGACCCGGCCATGCAGTCGCTGCCACTCTGGCTGGGTTGCACGCCGATGCCGCGCCCTCCACGCGACACCTGGGCTGGCAACCCCTGCTTTCAGCAAGTGGCGCAGGGGCTGGATCAGATGTATGCCCAGAGCCCGGCGATTCGTTCCTACCATCCGATGTCGGCGGATGAGCCGGACGAATGCCGCTTCGCTCTCAACCACAGCTTCTGGGCACCCGATTGTTCCACCACCGCGATCGTGCCCGCCTATGCTGACTGGGTGCTCAATGGTGATGCGCGCTATGCCTATCGCTACTATCGCCGTGCCCTCAATGTGATCGGCACGGGCGATGACCGCCGCTGGCTGCTCAAGGACGTGTGCCACCTGTTCAACCTCGATGCTTTCCTGGACGAGTTCCCCGATGCCTGCGTGGTATTCACCCATCGTGATCCGATCATCTCGCTCACCTCGGTGACCAGCCTCGTCTACCTGCTGCGGCAGTTGCGCGAAAAAACGGTGGACCCGGTGGCGCATGGCCGCCTGTCGCTGGATACCTGGGCCCGGGCGATGGATCGGGCCGAAACCGTGCGCCGAAAATGCGATCCGGCACGTTTCGTTGATGTTCACAACGACGAGTTTCACGCCGACCCGATCGGTACGATTGAACGCATCTACCAGCATTTCGGTCTGCCCGTCAGCGACGCCGCGCGCGCGGCATGGAAGGCACGCGTCAGTGCTGACCCGACCTCAGGCCACGGCAAGCACGAATACAAGCCGGAAGACTTCGGCCTGGGCCGGCAAACGGTGGATGAGGCGGTGGGGGAATACCAGGCGCGTTATCAAGGCGTGGTGCAATCGATGAATGCGCGACGAGCTTGACCGCGCCTCAAAGGCAAGGCGACAAGGAGTCGGGAATCCACGTCACTATTGGTTTAAGGTACTTCTGATCGGTGTTATCGACACCGGCACGGCACTCATGCGCGGCATGCCGTTGTAGCGGTCGTAATCGTCTTCCCAGTGCAACAGGTTGTTGACGTTGGCGCCATCGCGGCGCGGGTCATAGTCCTGCCCCGGTCCCTTGCCGAAGCCGTGGCACATCGCCAGCACGCCAGGCCGCAGATCGTTGTCGACATCGACGAAGCCGGTGATTGCCCCGTGCCGCGAACGAATCTCGACCCGATCACCGCGTGCCAGGCCCAGCCGCTCCATGTCCGACGCGTGCAGATAGGCCGGGTTGTAGCCCGTCTTCAACGCGTCTGCCGGGCGATAGCTGGCGTTGGTCGTGTTCTGCAGCCGGCTGGCGATGAACTGGAAGGGAAACTCCGCCGAGGTGCCGCGCCGCACCGTGATCGACTCGGTACGCACAGCCTTGAGTTCATCCAGCATCGCGGCGTTCGCCAGATCGAGACGCGCACTGCACGCCGGTTCGCGCGCTTGAATCATCTCCCTTGCCTCGTCGAAGATATGCCCGTCCGGATGCCGCTTCACTTCTGCCAGCGGTATCGCCGAATCGCGGCACATCAGTTCCAGCACCTCGTCCGTGGTGGGCTCGCGTTGCATGTTGAATTCGGGCGCCGCACCGGGGTCGCCGAAAAACCCGCAACACTTGAGCCGGATGTCCAGCTTCTGCGAGACGCGGTAGTAGATCTGCCACGACTCCATCAGGTCCGCATCTGCGGGTGGTGGCAGCAAGGCCGGATAGTAGGCCGCGTAGGGGTCGACCCAGCCGTAGCCGGCGTGGGTCATGCCGACCAGTTCGTTCTGCTGCGAGGTGAAGGGCAGCTCGAAGGTCTTCATGGTGGCAATCACGTAGTGCGCCAGCTGCGCCGTCGGCGACAGCGGATACTCGACGTCATGCACCACCAACAGTTCCAGCGACTCCAGCGCGCGCTTGACCAGATCAGTTTGCGGCCAGGTGAGGATGGCGCCAGCGTGCAGAAACATGGCGCGCACCTGGTCCGGCCCCGGCGTCAGGATTTCTTCGCACAGCGCACCAACCGGCAGGCCCGCCACGGTCTGCTGCAAACCGCGCACGCGCAGGGTCCGGCCAAAGCCCCAGGCCGGCCGCGGCGCGTTGGGCTGCGCCTTGAAGGCCCGGCGTGGCAGCAGCACGTGCGGCCGCACGGCTTCGTCGCCCGCTGCGCCCCAGAAGCCGCGGATCGTCTGCAGGCAACGGATCAGGTAGGAAGTGAGCGTACCGCGCGTCGCCATTGAGGGTCCGACGCCGGAACCAATGTCGCCATGGCCTGCTTCGCCGATGATGCGGGCAGCCTCGCGCAGGTCCGCTTCGGGTATGCCGGCACGAGATGCCACGTAGTCCGGCGTGTAGTCCTTCACCGCCTCGCGCAGTTCGGCGAGGCCACTGGCGTTCTGCTCGACAAAGGCCGAATTCACCTTGCCGTTCGCGATCACCAGATGGATCAGCCCCGCGACGATGGTCGGGTCTTCGCCGGGGATGCATTGCAGATGAACGTGCGCACGTCGCGCGGTCTCGGTACGGCGCGGGTCGATCACGATCAGTTTCGTGCCGCCCTTGACGAGCTGCTTCAGTTGCAGCCCCGGGTTCTGTGAAAAATACTGCTTGGAGATGACCGGGTTGCTGCCGATGAGCACGAACACGTCGAGCTTCTCGGGCCGCATGCGCCCGCCTGCCCAGGTGCCGTGCAGGGCGTCGGCCATGAAGTTGCCGGGCTGGTCGATGGTGTTGACGTAATAGAAGCTGTCCGAGCCGATCGCATGCAAAAAGGAAAACTGCAACGCGCCCGACGCCGGCTGGTTGGTGTTCGCGCCGCCGAGGAAGGTGGATACCGCGCGCGGGCCGCGTTCGGCGATGAGGGTGCGCAGCTTGGCGCTGATTTCCTCGACCAGTTGCTCACTCGAAATTGGCACATGGCTGCCGTCCGGCAGGCGCTTCAAGTGATGCGTCAGCCGCTTCGGGTCGTTGTGGGCTTCCTTCAGTGCATAGCCCTTGGGGCAGATGAAGCCGTCGTAGATCGGCGCGTCGCGGTTGGGCTCGATCGTCTGTACACGACCGTCCTCGATGGTCACGTTGATCGGGCAATAGGTCGTACACGATCGGCATGCCGATCTGGCTACGCGGGCGGTCGAAACTTTTGTATCCATGGCGTCCTCTTGTTACGTCAGCACTTCTTGCGGATGCTGTCCGTCTGGTCAATTCCGTTACTGTCAAAGACCCATCAGCGTGGCGTCAGTGAATGATGAGCGCGGATGTGAGCATACCTGATTGGTCGCTACAATCCGGACAGTTCCCTCGTCTGCACCGGCGACCCGAAAATCATTCGACCAGAAAGCTGTACATGTCTACGTCAACATCCGACCACTACTCGCAGGAACAACTCGCCCTCGCCATCGACGCCTACGTCTGGGGCTTCTCGCGCATGCTCTACGCCAAGTACCTGCGCGACTTGCGCAAGGTCGGTGCGCCGATGAACCGCTTCATGGCCATGGACCGCATGGCCTCGCCCAACGAGGGCGGCATCAATGTGGACACGCTCTACGGCGTGGCCTGGCTCGACCTGGCGAAAGAACCGGTCGTGATCGAGGTGCCCGACTCCAACGACCGCTACTACTCGATCATGCTCATCGACGTGCATGCCTACAACTTCGACTACATCGGTCGCCGCGTGACCGGCACCAAGGCCGGCCGCTTCCTGATGGCGGGCCCGGAATGGCAGGGCGAGACGCCCGCCGGCATGACGCTGATCCGCTGCCCCTCGCGCGGCGTGTTCTGCTTCCTGCGCACCCTGATCGACAACGAAGCCGATGTCGCCATCGCCAACGAATTCGATCGCGGCATTGCCATCTCGCCGCTGTCGGCGTACCCGCAGGGCCTGCAGCAAAGCCTGCTCTACGGCGACCTCAACCCGTACTTCCCGCGCGCCCACAGCTACCTCGATCGCCTCGGTGACCGTTTTTTCGATTGCCTCGGCGATGCCTTGGCCGAAGACCCGCCGACGCGGCCGCTGGATATTGCCGCGATGCAGCGCTTCGCGGCGCTTGGCATCGGTCCCGGCCGTCATCCGCGTGAAGAAGCCCCCGATCGCGCTGCGCTGTTCGCCGAGGCAGTGAAACAGGGCCACGAAAAAGTCTTCGCCGCCAACATCAGCACCACCGACGGCGGCTGGTCGGCGACCAATCTCACGGTCGACAGTGGCAACAATGACCCGATGGTGCGCGCCAGCATCAACCGCCTCGGCATCGGCACCCTGAGCCCGGAAGAAGCCATCTACCTGCTGCCCACCTCGACGCTGCTCAAACCCGGCGACCCGGTACCGGCATGGCTGTCCTTCGGCCCCGACGGCACGCCGCTCGACGGCAGCAAGCGCTACGTGCTGCACTTCGCGCCGGGCAAGCTGCCGCCGGTCGACGCCTTCTGGTCGATCACCATGTACGACGGCGTAAAGTTCCTGCTCGTGGCCAACCCGATCAACCGCTACGCGATCGGCGACCGCACGCCGGGGCTGGTGTTCGGTGCCGACGGTTCGCTCGACCTCTATATCCAGCACGAATGCCCGTCGCAAGGCCCGGCCAACTGGCTGCCCGCACCCGAAGGCAGCTTCCACATGATCTTCCGCGCCTACCAGCCACGCGAGGAGTTCACCTCGCGCAATTACTGGCTGCCGCCGTTGAGGATTGTTGGGTAAATTTCTTGCTGCGAGGAGTGCGGCAGATCAGTGGAAAATAGAGTCGAAGCTGACCCCTTCAGTTCCAGCGTTTGATTGCGCAGTGGTGGCAATGGGATTGAAACCGCGAGGAGGGATGGAGTTTTCAGAGCCGGATGGAAAGGGTGGAAGCAATCCCTCGTCAGTCTGTAGTTCGGCCGTTGCGGTCATTGATGCCAACGGGCTAGAAGTGCCGCACCCGGCCATTAGCAGTTATTCGGATCGACATCGTCGAACGACCGCTTTTCGGGGCGGATTCAACTGGTGGATGCAACACACGAGACGCTGCCCGAGTTGAAGGAGCGTTGCAGATGAAGTAAAGACCACGGACCGTTACACGGAAAGTCAGAAGGTGGTCATGTGGGAGCGCTGGCGGAGGTCAGACCTTATTTGACGAGGCAGCAGCGAGCGCGTCTGCAATCAGTTTGGTGTCCCAATAGAACGGCCGCAATTCGATAGCAAGGCCGTCGCGAAAGCGCCACACCTCTGTAACGGGAAAGTCGAAGGCTTTGCCGCCACGCGGTGTGAAGGTCATGATCACATGAATCACGACGAGGTCGCCACCCGCGGTCAATTCGGTGATATTCCACGATACCTTTTCCCATGAATTGAACATAAGGTGCATCATCCGGCGCAGGCCTTCCTTGCTCGGGTAGGCGCCACCATAGGGCAGACTGTCCGCCTCGTAGCCGACCACATCTTCGGCGAACGCGGCCAAGAATCCTTCCTCGTTGCCTCGTTCCAGTTGCCGGTAGGCTTCGCGCACCACTTCGAGGTTTGCCGATGCCGGTTCCAGAGCGCCCATCCGCGCGTAATGGTCATTCACTGCCATGATTGTCTCCTCCAATAAAGTTTTTTCAGATTGTAATATGCCATTCCATTGGAAGGGCCATTGCTTTTTATTCGCGGCGGAACCCAATTGAGCTGAAGGTACCGGAGTCGAATTGTTTTCAGCCAACGCCAGTTAGGCTCCCACTTCGGCTGCCCTCAAACTCTACTTGTAAGCGGCGACGGCAGCGGGTAGTATTACGAACGTTATAACGCGGGAACCCAGTCATGCACCAGCTCAAGCTTACCCAAATCGGCAATTCCGTCGGCGTCATCCTGCCCAAGGAGATGCTGGCCCGCCTGCGTCTTGAAAAGGGCGACACGGTCTTCGTGACCGAGACGCCGGATGGCTGTGCCATTACACCCTACGACCCGACGATCGAAGAACAGATCGAGGCCGGCCGCGAATTCATGCGCGAGTTTCGCGATACCTTCCACGCCTTGGCGAAATGAGCTGGCGCTGGATCGACAAGCGCGCGCTGCTGTTGCTGCACGACGAAAGCCTCGCCGAACACGGCGGCGCTGCCGGCTTGCGCGATGAGGGGCTACTCGATTCGGCGCTTGCGCGTCCGCTCAATGCCAATGCCTACGGCAAACCGGATTTCGCCGATCTGGCGGCCGCCTACGGCGCCGGCTTGGCGCAGAACCACCCCTTTGTCGACGGCAACAAGCGCGCCGCCTTTTTGTCGGTCGGTCTTTTTCTGTTTCTGAACGGCTATCGCCTGAACGCTTCGCAGGCTGAAGCAACCGCGACGGTGCTTGCCCTCGCCGCAGGCGAATTGGAAGAAGCCGCTTTCGCAGGCTGGATTCGCGCCCGCGCGGAAAAGCGCTGAGGGGTCACTTGGCTGGATAGGGTCGCGATAGTGCTGGATACCAAATCCAAAGGTTGCAGCTTCAACCTGCTTTACTTTTCAGTGCTGCCCAGCATGAAATTCGCGTAGTCCGTAAACACACCTTCCTGACAATCGCCATAGGCCACCATGCCTTCGCATTCCCAGCGGGCGAGGCAGACCGGGAACCAGATGTTGGGCCATGAGGGGAAAGGACAGGCGGCGAGGATGGTGCCGCTGATCTCGATGGTGCGGCCGAGGTTATCGGTGATCGAAAAATCCATACGCTGCGGCAGCAGACTTTTCGGGTCGCGCACCACGCGCTTGCTGCCGCTGACGACATAGCCGACCTTGCCGTCGCGCAGTATCCAGCCGCCGTTGATGGTCTTGTCGATCGGCAGTTCGAACGCGCCTTTGATCTCGGGGTTGCCCTGTACCTGCTCGATGATGTTGCAGTTGAAGGCGAAGTCCTTGTTGAAGACGCCGGTGTTCCATGAGAGCGGCGGTATCGGCATTGAGTCTTCGGGCCGGGGTTTGCCCCACGAACGGTCGCGGATGTTGAAGCAATCCACGTCGTAGCGCTTGCCACGCAACACCAGTTCTCCCTTGGCGCGCAGCACCTGCTCGAAATGCTTGCCGTCAGCGAACATCACCGGTGCTTGCAGTGCCTCGAAATGGATGTTCACCGAGTTCTTGCGCGCTGCGTCGGCATAGGTCATGTGATAACGCTTGAGCGGCTCCACTACCTTGATGCCGTAGCCATTGGCAAGGCGATATTCGTGCAGGTCGTTCTTCAACGCCCGGTCGTGCATGAAGATGCGCAGGTCGCACAGCTCGGCGTGGGTCTGGTAGGCCTTGATGCCCTGGAAGGCGAGGATGCCGCCGCTGACCACATGCAGGTTGGGGTGGTACCAGATGTAGCCGATGGCGTGGATGTTCTCTTCCGGCACGCTGAAGCCGAAGTACTGTGTTTCGGTGAGGCTGTCGTCGGCGACCAGCTTGTTCTGCACGGGGTGGAGCAGGTCGTCTTCGGGCTTTACCTGGCCAAGGCCTTCGTTCTGGGTGAGAAAAAACGGCAGGTCTTCTTTATTGTTCATTTGCGTTTCTCCTTTGGCTTTACCTTGCTAGCGCAATACTTCTCCGAGCTTGGTGGACACACGTTGAAACAGGGTCTGGCCGAAGTAGTCGGCCAGGTAGTACTCGGGCAGGTTGATGCGCTTGCCGCTGAATACGGGGTCGGTCATGCGGCTGATGCCGACGACGACGCGCAGCGAACCCCACAGCATGTAGTAGTCGAGCTGGCGCTGGTCGAGCGTGACGCCGGCGGCCTTCTGATAGGCGGCGAGGTAGTCATCCCAGTCGATCATCTGCGCGACGTTGTAGTAGGTGTAGGCCACGTCTTCAGCCGGGTTGCCGATGACGGCGGTTTCCCAGTCGAGAAAGGCCGAGACCTTGTTGTCGTCAAACAGCATGTTGTGCACGCCGACGTCGCGATGCACCAGGCTGCGCGGGCCGTCGGCCAGGGCGATGTTGTCCTTCAGCCACTTGAAGGCGGCGTCGATGCACCATGCCTTGGTGTTGGTGACGGCGGCCCACATGTCTTCGTGGAACCTGATCTCACCCATCAGCCGTTCGCTGGCCGGCATCGTGCCGCCTTCCAGCACCGACTCCAGGCCGTCAATCGGCGCGGTGTGCATTTTGGCGAGCTTGGCGGCGAGGTCGAGCGCGGCTTCACGGCTGGGATGGGTGACGACGAGAAAGTTGCCGAGGTTGATGCCCGGCGCGCGCGCGACGAGGATGAACTTGCGCCCCAGCACCTTGCCGGCATCATCGATGGCCCAGGGCCGGGGCACAGCCACGCCACCGGCGTACATTTTCTGGATGGTGGGAAACTCCATGGTCACCGAGCCGCCAGCGGTTTCGTAGGCGGCGTCGCAGCGCATCACCAGGCTGGCCGGAAGCTCGACGTTGTTTTCCAGGTTGATGAAAATGGTCTGCTTGGAAAAGCCGCCCGGCACCGGCTTCACGCTGGCGATGCGCAGATTTTTTTCGGCGGGAAATTTTTCCCTGAGGAAGTCGAGCAGGCGCGCCTGCTGCGCGTCGTCCAGGCCGCTGCCGCTGCTGGCACCGGCGGAATCGTCTTCCACAGGCGCTGGATTCTTGTGGCGATCGGCGAAGGCGGTTTCCTTGCCGCTGCGGAAGCGGGCGTCGATGGCTACCAGTTGCCCGACCAGCTTGCTGGCGCCATCGCGCTTGCTGCCCAGCAGGGCGGCGGTGACATCGCGCAGCGCGGCATCCAGCGCGGCGGCCTGCTCGGCCGAGGCTGACGACAGCGATTGCTGCAGCGTTGCGTGCAGCGATTTTTCAATGTGGGGGGACAGCGCCGGCAGCAGGGTCTGATAGGCAGCGACGGCCTCGGCGCGCATTTTCGGTACCACGGTTTCATCCAGCAGCAGTCGCTGCAGCTGCTCGGCGGCGAGGGCTGCAATCCGGTGCGAGATGTCGTCCGAGAGCTTGGGGATCAGCGTGCGGCTGAGCTCGGTCTTGAGAATGTTCAGAAAGACAAGGTGTCGTTCGTTCACTGCATGGCTCCTCTTTTTGTTCTGCTTTGCAAAGTCGGCGGGTCTCATTCTATGACGAGTACCCGACGGCTCCTTTGTTCTAGCGCCCCTTCCACAGAGGTTTGCGTTTTTCGAGGAAGGCACGACGGCCTTCCTGTGCATCTTCGCTGGCGAGGCCTTCCAGCACGGCGGGGTACTGGTGCGGGTCAAGCTCCTGCGTGATGTCGGCCAGGTCGAGGCTGCGATAGACCATCTGCTTCGATGCAATCACCGACAGCGGTGCGTTGTTCGCGATCTTGTCGGCCCATTCCCTTGCCGCCACGAGTACATCGCCATCGACCACCTGATTGACAAATCCAAGCCGGTAGCCCTCGGCGGCGCTGACAAAGTCGCCGGTCATCACCATGGCCAGCGCCCGCTTGGGGCCGACTTCGCGCGTCAGGCGGCTGACGCCACCGGCCATCGCGGCGAGGCCGACCTTGACTTCGGGCAGGCCGAACTTGGCCTTGCTGGTGGCGATGATCAGGTCGCAGGCGAGGGCGATCTCGAAGCCGAACCCCAGCGCGACGCCATTGACGGCGGCGATCACCGGCTTTCTGCGATCGGGGCGACGTACGACTTCCGAGCCGAACATGAGGTCGTCGTAGGCCTCGGGGTGGTCGTCGGCATATTGCAGGTCGAAACCGGCGCTGAAGGCGCGATCGCCGGCGCCGGTGATGATGGTCACACGTGCCGCCGCGTCGGCTTCGCAACAGTCAAGCACGTAGCCGATTTCGGCGCATACACCGGGATGGCAGGCGTTCAGCTTCTCGGGCCGGTTCATCGTCAGCATGACGATGCCGGCATCAACGCTGGCGGTGATGAACTGGAAGCGGGTCGATGCCAGTGCTGCGAGAGACAGGTCTTTTGGGTTCATGGGCGGGGTACCGGACTAAGGTGGTCGGGTGGTCGGGGTATTGTTCAGGAACGGCGGTCAGCGGGGGCCGCCAAAGTTTTCCGGGTCCTTGCGGAAGATCATCGATGCCGCAAACAGCAGCAAGGCGATGCCGATGCCCTTGAGCATCTGCCGCACCTGGCTGGGTGTGACGACGGCGGTGATGGGCATGGCGCCCATGATCTTGCCGCGAAAGCGCAGGGTGTTGCCGTCGCGCGAGAACTCTTCGATTTCCATCAGCTTGCTGCGGTCTGCTCCGTAAATGATCATGTTGGTAATCCGTATGAATGATTGATTGAAGTGAAAAGGCCGGCATTGAAGCCGGCCTTTCGTTAGCGGGCGTCCGGCTTCAGACGCTCATGATATGGCTGTGCTTGACCCCAAGGTCGCCCATCAGCTGCATGGCAGTGCAGCGGCCACCACCGGTGACGGTGCCGCCTGGATGCAGGAAGGGGCCCGAGAGATACAGGCCGTTGATGCCGGGCACGCGGTATTGCGCGAGTTCCGGCGTCGGGCGACGGCCGCTCCACTGGTCGATGTAGGTGCCGACGCCCATGATGTCGCCGTTCTGGAACGACGGGCTCCACTTGTGCATGTCGTAGGGCGTTTCGATCGCGCTGGCGATGATGTTGTCCGCGGTCATGTTGGTGGTGATGCCCTGGTAGCGGCGCAGCATGTCTTCCTTCACGGCGTCCTTCACCTCGTCCCAATACGACAGCTCCTTGCCGGCAAGCTTGAACGGCACAAAGTGGTAGAGGTAGAGCGCAGCGCCCTGACCGTTCGGCACGCGGGTCTTGTCGAAGTTGGAGTTGTGCTGCACCGAGGCGTTGATCGAATCGGGGATGTGGCCGTAGCGCATCTGGTCGAAGTGCTGGCGGAACTTTTCCATCGAGGCGGGTGCGGGTTCAACCACGGCGGCGGTGTCGACATCGTGACCGGCCTTGTACTTGGGAGCTTCCTTCAGCGCCCAGTGCGTATTGACGGCGCCGAACGCCGAAAGGCGTGTGGCCTTGGCGCGCGCAGCGACGCCCGGATCGATGCCTTCGATCATGCTGCCGAGGTTCCACGGATGGACGTTGGCAACCACAGCCTTGCCGGCTTCGATGGTTTCACCGCTCTTGAGCGTGACCGACTTGGCCTTGCCGCCCGAGGTGTTGACCTTGATCACTTCGGAGTTGACGCGCACTTCACCGCCGTGGTGCTCGATGCAGCGAACCAGGGCATTGGAAAGCCCCTGCGAACCACCGACGACGCAGCCTGGGTGGTACTTGTGCTGCATGGCGGCGAGGAACATTGGGATCACGCCGGTGCCGGCTTCTTCCGGTCCGATCATGATTTCGGAGACCCACTTGAGGAAGTGGATGCGGACCTTCTCGTGTTCGTACAGGTCGCACACCACGTTGTAGGCGCTCTTCAGCAAGGTGCCGGCGAGCTGCTGGCCTTCGATGCTCTGGTCGAGCATGGCCATGAAGCCGCCAAAGGGCAGTGGTGGTTTGAACAGGCCGGAAACAAACAGGTCGCTCATGCCTTCGGCCTGCTTGACCAGGGCGCGATAGGCGTCGGCATCGCGCTTGGAGAACTGGGCGATCGACTCGCAGGTCTTGTCGACGCTGAAGTGGGTACAGAGGTAACTGTTGTCGTCGAACACGGTGGCGTGGCCGACATCCGGCTGGCAGAACTTGAGGCCGAATTTCGACATCAGGCCCAGCTCATCGTTGGCGATCATCGGATTGGCCATGATCAGCACCATCTGCCCGGCGTGCGGGTCGTGGATGAAGCCGGGCGCGGTGAGTTGGTGGCTGACGGCACCGCCGCCGAAACTGGGGTTCTTGTCGAGTACCAGCACCTTCATGCCGGCGGCTGCCATGTAGGCAGCTGCGGACAGTGAGTTCTGGCCGCCGCCGACAACGACGACTTCGTATTTGGACATCAGGGGTCTCCTCGGACTGATAAAAGCGGTTTGCTGCGATGGTAGGACATTTGCGGCCGCGATGTGCGTGAAACGCCCTGTTTCATGCAGGCAGAAGCGGAGGCCGGATTGTATCGAAAAAATTAGTGGCGCTCGACTAAATATTTTGATTATTGGCGATGGTTCATTGACTTAAATCAAATGAGTTCGCTCGAAAAAAGGCAGCATGCGGTCTTGTCGATTGGGCAACTCAATCGGGCAGAAAAGAGACGAGCGAAGCGCGCCATAGCGGCTAGGCCAACTGGCGCAGTCATTCAAAAACCAACAGGAGCAGGTGCAGAAAGGTCACATGACCGAGGATGCGCCGAACGAACATGGGAAACGTACAGGAAAAGTTCAACGAATTTCAACGCGGTCTGGGGACTGATATTTCGCCCACGTGGCGTGATCTGGCCAAGGCCGACAGCAAGCCGGTGCCGGGTTTTCTTACCCAGGAAAACGCACCAAACCTTGGCACGGCCAAGATTCCGGTCGACCGCTATACCTCGTATGACTTCCATCGTCAGGAAGTCGAGAAAATCTGGAAACGGACCTGGCAGGTTGTCTGCCGCGAAGATGAAATCGCCAATGTCGGCGACCACTTTGTCTACAACGTTGCCGACATGTCGTTTCTCGTCGTGCGCTCGGCGGCAAATGAGTTCAAGGCCTTCTGGAACGTCTGTCTGCATCGCGGCCGTCGCCTGGTAGACGAAAGCGGTTGTGGTGCCGAGAGTTTCCGTTGCGGCTATCACGCATGGACGTGGGACATCAAGGGCAAGCTGGCCTGGTTCCCCGGTGCGTGGGACTTCCCCGATGTCGATGCAGAAAAATATTCCTTGCGTGAAGTACAGGTAGGCACCTGGGGCGGCTTTGTCTTCATCAACCCGGACATGAACGGCATTTCGCTCGCCGAGCACGTTGGATCAATGGACAAGCATTTTCAGAACTGGCCGCTCGACAAGCGTTTTTCGCTGTGGCACATCCAGAAGAAGATCAACGCCAACTGGAAGGTCACGATGGAAGCCTTCCTGGAGTCGTATCACGTCGTGCAGACGCACCCGCAGGCGCTGTCATCTGTGGCCGAGCATGGTACGCAGTACGACATCTGGGATGATGGTGAAGCCCACTACAGCCGCACCATTACGCCGACCGGCATCCCCAGCAAGCACGCCAAGAACGGCACCGCGCTCGGCGCCATCGCCGATGTGTGGGCGCTGCTCAATGCCCTGCGTGCCGATGTGGCTAATACCCTGCCGTCCGACATTCATGACCGCGCGACGATATCCGAATGGCGTCGCAAGACCATGAAGGAAATGACCGGCGCCGATTACTCGAAGCTCTCGGATGCCGAAATGCTGGACTCGGTGCAGTACTTCCTGTTCCCCAATTTCTGCCCTTGGTACGGTGAAGGCTTGCCGCTGAGCTACCAGTTCCGTCCCGATGCCGATTCGCCCGATACCTGCCTGTTCGATATCTGGATGCTGATCCGCAGTCCCGACAGCGGCGCCGCACCTCCGGCACCTAAGACGATCAAGCTGGGACCGGACGATCGCTTTGAACCGCACATCGGCGCCATGGGCAAGATTTTCGATCAGGACGACGAGAACATGCCGTTCGTGCAGATCGGCCTCAAGACCTGGCCCGGTGACCCTGAAGGCCTGACGATGGCGCGCTATCAGGAAAGCCGCATTCGTCATTACCACCAGATATTGATGAAGAAACTGTCGCAGCCCTGATCCGGTATCCGGGCTTGGTGTCCTGAAGTTGCATGATGGAAAATGAAAAGGCGGGGCAAATGCCCCGCCTTTTCATTTGTGCCGCAATGCGGCTCATGTAATTGCCTATCGCTCGGTTTGAGGGGGGCGTCGACGAGCGTTCGGGCAGTCTTTCTTGGCACAGTCGGCGTACAGATAAAGCGCATGCTCGTGGATGGTGAAACCACGTTCTGTCGCTACCTGGTTCTGCCTTGCCTCGATTTCCGCATCGTAGAACTCTTCAACCTTGCCGCATTGCAGGCAGACCAGATGGTCGTGGTGCTTGCCTTCGTTGAGTTCGAAGATGGCCTTGCCGCTCTCGAAGAAATGGCGCTGCACCAGCCCGGCATGCTCAAACTGGGTGAGCACGCGGTAAACGGTGGCGATACCGACGTCAATGCCTTCCGTGAGCAGATGGCGATAGACGTCTTCGGCCGTCATGTGGCGCGAATCACTTTTTTGCATCAGTTCAAGAATGCGCAATCGCGGGTAGGTCGCCTTGAGGCCTATGTTTTTAAGGTCGTCGGAGTTGCTCATGTGCGCTGAGGCCGGGTTGGGGTGCGCCTTATGATATAGTTTTCGGTCAATTTCGAGAACACATATCGCGCTCCCTCTATGCTACCAAGTCGAATTCCGCTGTTGCCGCTGGTCGTGCTTTTTCTGGGGGCCTGCAGCGGTTTGCCCAAGCTCGAAACCTCCGATTTCAACGTCGGTGACACATTTTCCGTCTATCGTCAGGATATTCGCCAGGGCAACTTTGTCAGTCAGGAGATGGTTTTCCAACTGAAGGTCGGCCAGACCCGCGAACAAGTTCGCTACATATTGGGCACCCCGCTGGTGGCGGACCCTTTCCACAGCAATCGATGGGACTACGTGTATCGATTCGAATCGGGGAAGGGCGAACTCAGCCAGCGCACTTTTTCGGTGTTCTTTGACGACGACAACAAATTGAAACGTGTTGGTGGCGATGTGGCGCCGGTAACGGCTGCTGCGCCCGAAGCGGTGGCCAGTCCGGCGCCATCCGCTGCTGCCAGCAAATAGAACCTCGCGACAGACATGAACAAGATCAAATTCGCCATTGCCGGCAGCGCCGGTCGCATGGGCCGCACCCTGATTGAAGCTGTGCTCGCTGCGCCGGATGCCGAACTTGCGTCTGCGCTCGAACATCCGAGCAGCCCTTTCATCGGCAAGGATGCCGGGGAACTGGTGGGCGCTCCATGCGGCGTGGACATCAGCGCAGATATTGATGCGGCCCTGAGCAAGGTGGACTGCCTGATTGATTTCACTCGCCCGGAGGGCACGCTCGAACACCTTGCCGTCTGCCGCAAGCGGGGCGTCCATCTGGTCATTGGCACCACCGGCTTTAGCGGTGAGCAGAAGACGCTCATCGAGCAGGCTTCGGCGGATATTGCCATCGTGTTTGCACCCAATATGGCGGTTGGCGTCAATGCGGTTTTCAAATTGCTGGATGTTGCCGCCCGCATCCTGAACGAAGGCTATGACGTGGAAGTCATTGAAGCCCATCATCGCCACAAGGTGGACGCGCCCTCCGGGACCGCGCTGCGCATGGGCGAGGTAGTGGCCGACGCAATGGGACGGTATCTGCCGGAGTGTGCCGTCTATGGCCGCGAAGGCCACACCGGCGAACGACCGGCAACGCAGATTGGCTTTTCGACCATACGCGGTGGCGATATCGTGGGTGATCACACGGTTCTGTTTGCGGGAACCGGTGAGCGCATCGAAATTACGCACAAGTCGGCCAGTCGCATGCCTTATGCGCAAGGCGCCATCCGCGCCGCGCGCTTCATGCACGGAAAAAAGTCCGGGCTGTTTGACATGCAGGACGTGTTGAATTTGCGCTAAGTTTGCATTGCTTGGAGGTGCCTCGGCAGGGTACAATTCGAAGGTTTGCCGAGGTGGGTAAGCAGCAACAAATACCCGCCCATCCCCATTAGCCGCAGATTTTAGGAGCCCGCAGTGTCCCAGTTGCCGTCCGCCCTTCTTGCACTCGCCGACGGGACGGTATTCAAAGGGAAATCCATCGGGGCTTCAGGCCACAGCGTGGGCGAGGTCGTGTTCAACACCTCGATGACCGGCTACCAGGAAATCCTTACCGATCCGTCTTATTGTCGTCAGATTGTCACCCTGACCTACCCCCATATCGGCAACTACGGCATCAATGCCGAAGACGGCGAGTCGCCACGCGTTCAGGCTGCTGGCCTGGTGATACGTGACCTGCCGCTGACGGTTTCGAATTTTCGTAGCGAGCAAGCGCTTGACGACTATCTCAAGTCGCAAAACATTGTCGGCATTGCCGACATCGATACACGCAAACTGACGCGCATCCTCCGTGAAAAAGGGGCTCAGGCCGGCTGCCTGATGGCTGGCAGCAACCTGGATGCCGAAACAGCCGTCGCTCATGCAAAATCTTTCCCCGGTCTTGCGGGAATGGATCTGGCCAAGGTGGTGACGGTCGACAAGTCATACAACTGGAACGAAGGTGAATGGCGTCTCGGGAGCGGTTTTGCTGCGCAAGACGAGGCCAGGTTCAATGTGGTCGCCTACGACTTTGGGGTCAAGCGCAACATTCTGCGCATGCTGGTCGAGCGTGGCTGCAAGCTGACTGTGGTACCGGCGCAGACGTCGGCCGCTGACGTACTTGCGCTGAAGCCCGATGGTATTTTCCTGTCCAACGGTCCAGGTGACCCGGAACCTTGTGACTATGCGATTGCCGCGATTCGCGAGTTTCTCTCGCGTTCGATTCCGCTTTTCGGTATCTGCCTCGGCCACCAGTTGCTGGGCATTGCCAGTGGCGGCAAGACATCGAAGATGAAGTTTGGCCATCATGGCGCCAACCATCCAGTACAGGATATTGATTCCGGCAGGGTAATGATTACCAGCCAGAACCACGGTTTTCAGGTTGACGAGACAACTTTGCCGGCGAATGTCCGCGTGACACATCGCTCGCTGTTTGATGGCACGGTACAAGGGATCGCGTTGACCGATCGACCTGCGTTCAGTTTCCAGGGGCATCCCGAGGCCAGCCCGGGCCCGCATGACGTTTCTTATCTGTTCGATCGTTTTATCGGGTTGATGGCAGAAAAATAACATGGCAAAAAGAACCGACATCAACAGCATTCTCATCATCGGCGCAGGCCCCATCATCATCGGCCAGGCCTGCGAGTTCGATTATTCCGGCGCCCAGGCCTGCAAGGCCCTGCGCGAAGAAGGCTATCGCGTCATCTTGGTGAACTCCAATCCGGCCACGATCATGACCGACCCGGACATGGCTGACGCGACCTACATCGAGCCGATTACCTGGCAGGTGCTGGAAAACATCATTGCCAAGGAGCGCCCCGACGCGCTCTTGCCGACAATGGGTGGGCAGACCGCGTTGAATTGCGCGCTTGATCTGGCCAAGAACGGCGTGCTGGAGAAGTACGGCGTTGAAATGATCGGTGCTTCCAAGGAGGCTATCGACAAGGCCGAGGATCGCGAGAAGTTCAAGCGTGCGATGACCAGCATCGGGCTCGCGTCGGCGCGCTCGGCCATTGCCCACAGCCTTGAAGAAGCGCAGCAGGTTCAGGCGGGATTGGGATTCCCATCCATCATACGTCCCTCGTTCACCATGGGCGGAAGTGGCGGCGGCATTGCCTACAACACCGAAGAATTCATCGAGATTTGCAAGCGTGGCCTGGAAGCTTCGCCGACCAGCGAACTGCTAATCGAAGAATCCCTGCTTGGCTGGAAAGAGTTCGAGATGGAAGTGGTCCGCGATCGCAAGGACAATTGCATCATCGTTTGTTCGATCGAAAACCTTGACCCCATGGGTGTGCATACCGGGGATTCGATTACCGTTGCGCCGGCGCAGACGTTGACCGACAAGGAATACCAGATCCTGCGCAATGCGAGCATCGCGGTGTTGCGTGAAATTGGTGTCGACACCGGTGGCTCGAACGTGCAATTCGCCATCAACCCGGTTGATGGGCGCATGGTCGTGATTGAAATGAACCCGCGCGTTTCGCGTTCTTCCGCGCTGGCTTCGAAGGCCACCGGGTTTCCGATTGCCAAGATTGCGGCAAAGCTTGCGGTGGGTTACACATTGGACGAACTCAGGAACGAAATTACCGGCGGCGCGACGCCGGCTTCGTTCGAGCCGTCGATTGACTATGTCGTTACCAAAATTCCTCGCTTTGCATTTGAGAAGTTTCCGCTCGCCAATGATCGCCTGACGACGCAGATGAAGTCGGTTGGCGAAGTCATGGCCATGGGACGCACTTTTCAGGAGTCGTTCCAGAAAGCCTTGCGCGGTCTGGAAACCAGTGTCTATGGTCTTGATCCGATCGTTGCCGAGAATGACGAGATCGATCATGAGCTCGCCAGCCCGGGCGCATCGCGCATCTGGTATGTGGGGCAGGCGTTCCGCAATGGCTACACGCTTGACCAGGTGTTCAATCTCACCAAGATTGATCCGTGGTTCCTGGTGCAGATCGAGGACATCATCAAGACCGAAGCGTGGATTTCCGCGCAGCTTCTGCAGGATATTGATGCCGACACCTTGCGCAGCCTGAAGCGCAAGGGTTTTTCGGATCGTCGCATCGCGTCGCTGTTGAGCAGCACCGAGACCGCAGTGCGGGAAAGGCGTCGTGCGCTGGGCGTGCGGCCGGTATTCAAGCGCGTTGATACCTGCGCGGCAGAATTCGCCACGACAACGGCCTATATGTACTCGACCTACGAGGATGAGTGCGAGGCGCGACCGACCGACAGGAAAAAGATCATGGTGCTCGGCGGTGGCCCCAATCGCATCGGCCAGGGCATCGAGTTCGACTATTGCTGTGTCCATGCCGCACTGGCGATGCGCGAGGACGGCTATGAAACCATCATGGTCAACTGCAATCCGGAGACTGTTTCGACCGACTATGACACTTCCGACCGCCTCTATTTTGAGCCTCTGACGCTGGAAGACATTCTCGAAATCGTCGATCTGGAAAAGCCGGTAGGCGTGATCGTGCAGTTTGGCGGGCAGACACCGCTCAAGCGTGCGCGCGAGCTTGAAGCCAACGGCGTTCCGATCATCGGTACCACGCCGGACATGATCGACGCTGCCGAAGACCGCGAACGATTCCAGAAATTGCTGCACGACCTGGGCCTGAAGCAGCCGCCGAATCGCACCGCTCGAAACGAGGCCGATGCCATACGACTGGCTGCTGAAATCGGCTATCCGCTGGTGGTTCGTCCAAGCTACGTGCTCGGCGGTCGCGCCATGGAAATCGTGCATGAACAAAAGGATCTCGAGCGCTATATGCGCGACGCGATCAAGGTATCGAATGATTCGCCGGTATTGCTTGATCGATTCCTTAACGATGCCACCGAAGTCGACGTCGACGCCCTGTGCGACGGCAAGCAGGTTGTGATCGGCGGCATCATGGAGCACATTGAACAGGCCGGCGTGCATTCAGGCGACTCGGCCTGCTCGTTACCACCCTTTTCACTGACGCCGGCAATTCAGGACGAGTTGCGTCGCCAGACAGCGATGATGGCGGCTGGCCTCAATGTGGTGGGGTTGATGAACGTGCAGTTCGCCATCCAGGGCCGCGGTGACGATGCCGTGGTGTATGTCCTCGAAGTGAATCCGCGCGCGTCGCGAACCGTCCCATTTGTTTCCAAGGCCACCGGTCTGCCACTGGCAAAGATTGCGGCACGCTGCATGGCGGGCCGCAGCCTCGCCGATCAGGGCGTCAGCAAGGAAGTTATTCCGCCGTATTTTTCGGTGAAGGAAGCAGTTTTCCCGTTCAACAAGTTCCCGGGTGTCGACAGCATCCTGGGCCCGGAAATGAAATCGACCGGCGAAGTGATGGGCGTTGGCCGCAGCTTTGGCGAGGCTTTTGTCAAATCGCAGATTGCGTCAAGCACTCGCCTGCCGACCTCCGGCAAGGCATTTGTCAGCGTCAAGCAGGGCGACAAGCCGAAAGCACTGGAGGTTGCACGCGAGCTGCATGAGCTTGGCTTCAGCCTGATCGCCACCCGTGGCACGGCCGCAGCCATTGAAGCGGCCGGATTGCCTGTGACGCCGGTCAACAAGGTCACCGAAGGCCGTCCGCACATCGTCGACATGATCAAGAACAACGAGATCAGTTTCATCGTGAACACGGTGGAAGAAAAGCGCAGCGCGATTGCGGATTCGCGCTCGATTCGTACTTCGGCCATGGCACAGAAGGTCACGCTTTACACCACCATCGAAGGGGCCCGTGCTGCCTGCGCCGGCATGCGCCACATGGAGGTGCTGGAAACCTATTCCCTGCAGGCCCTGCACCAGGAGTTGTCATGAGCAAGGTACCGTTAACGTTGTATGGCGCCCAGTTGCTCAAGGCGGAACTCCATCAACTGAAGAGTGTGGAACGCCCGAGCGTCATTGCCGCGATTGCCGAGGCGCGCTCTCATGGCGACCTGTCGGAAAATGCCGAATACGATGCGGCGAAGGAACGCCAGGGATTCGTCGAGGGTCGCATTGCAGAAGTGGAAAGCAAGCTATCCAATGCCCAGGTGATCGACCCCAAGGCGCTGGATGCCGACGGTCGGGTGGTGTTCGCATCCACAGTGGAACTGGAAGAGATTGAGGGTGGAAAGACCGTGGTGTACCAGATCGTGGGTGACGACGAGGCAGATCTGAAGCAGGGCAAGATTTCGCTTAATTCGCCGGTGGCAAGGGCGCTGATCGGCAAGTTTGCCGGCGACGTTACCGAGGTTCAAACGCCTGGTGGCAAGCGCGAGTACGAAATTCTGGATGTCCGCTACGAATAGACAATCATGAACCGATTTGCCGAATCGCTGTATTCGATTGCAATTTCGGTCTGGGTAGGTGGCATGTGCGCCGTAGGCTATCTGGTTGCGCCGGTGCTGTTCTACAAGCTCGCTGACCGCACGCTCGCCGGAAACCTCGCCGGCGAAATGTTTGCGCTGGTCGCCTATGTCGGCTTGGCTTGCGCTGGATACTTGCTGATATACCTGATGCTCCATCGCGGTTGGCGTGCAATCAAGTCCAGTGTGTTCTGGATAGTGATGTGCATGCTTGCACTGGTGGTGGCCGGGCATTTCGGGGTTCAGCCGATCATCGCGCAACTGAAGGCAGATGCCCTGCCGAGACAGGTGATGGAAAGCGCGCTAAGAGATCGGTTTGCTGCCTGGCATGGTGTATCGAGTGGTTTGTACCTGCTGCAAAGCCTGCTGGGCTTGTGGCTGGTTGTATGGCAGGAACGAGGCAAGCGCTAGCGCTTGTTTTGACGTTCGGTTGCAGCGGCTGCCTGTTTCTTGGTTTTGGGCTTGGGTTTGCGTCGGCTGGGCGTTTTGACGGCGACTGCAGGTTTTGGCCGCCATAGCACCAGTATGTTGCCGATATGCTGCACTGGCGCGCATCCAAGTGATTGGCAGATGCTTTCCAAGGCGGCTTCTCGATCAGCCCTTTCAATGCCGTACAGCTTTACCTTGATCAGGCCGTGGGCGTTGAGGGAACGGTCGATTTCCTTCATGACGGCTTCGGAAACGCCATTCTGGCTGATACTGACCACCGGGCTGAGATGGTGGGCTTCGGCGCGCTTGGTGCGCAATTCTGTAGAGTTGAGTTCAATCATGTGGGTATTCTATCTTGACCAAGCTGGGCAATAGCGCGACGAAGAAGCATCGGTCCAACAAAGGCTGGATGCAGGAACACGTCAATGACCACTACGTGCAGAAGGCCAATGCCGAGGGATGGCGATCACGTGCGGTGTTCAAGCTGTCTGAAATCGACGAAAAGGACAAGTTGCTGAAACCCGGCATGACGGTGGTTGACCTCGGTGCAGCCCCTGGCAGTTGGTGCCAGTACGTCAGCAAGCATGTGCAGCCGGGGGGCAGGGTAATCGCACTGGATCTGCTTGAGATGGATCCGATTCGTGGCGTTGATTTCATTCAGGGCGATTTTCGCGAAGACAAAGTGCTCCTGGAGCTGGAAAAATTGCTCGCCGGTCGGCCGGTGGACCTTGTTTTATCCGATATGGCCCCCAATATCTCTGGTATCGCATCTGCTGATCAGGCCAGAGCGGTGCATCTTGCGGAATTGGCGTTGGAATTTTCGGCACTACATCTGAAGATTGGCGGTGATTTGTTGATCAAGGTCTTTCAGGGCAGCGGTTTCACCGAGCTGCGTGATGCCGTCAGGCCATTGTTTCAATCCATTCAAATGCGCAAGCCGGCTGCATCGCGCGACCGCAGTCCGGAGGTGTTTTTGTTGGCGCGCAACAAGCGCCAGGAAACGTGAAGTAGTGATTTGCAGCACCTGCCAAAGCGCTCTAGAATGAGCAAATACCCTATTTAAGGGAAGAGAGGCATCAAGTTGAATAACATGTTCAAGAATGTTGCGATCTGGTTGGTAATCGGCATTGTGCTGATGACTGTATTCAACCAGTTCAATTCGCGTCAGGCGACGCAGGGAATGGTCGAGTATTCGAAATTCCTCGATGAAGTGAAGCAGGGCCATGTCGGGAAAGTGCTGATCCAGGGGCGTACGCTTGAAGCCACCACCACCGACAACAAGCGGATTACCACCTACGCTCCCGCCAACGATATCTGGCTGGTAAGTGACCTGCTCAAGAACAACGTTGTTGTCTCCGCCAAGCCGGAGGAAGAGCAATCCTTCCTGACCAGTATTTTCGTGTCGTGGTTCCCGATGCTGTTGTTGATCGGCGTCTGGATTTTCTTCATGCGCCAGATGCAGGGTGGCGGCCGTGGCGGTGCGTTCTCGTTCGGAAAGAGCAAGGCGCGCCTGATGGAAGAGGGTTCCAACACCATTACCTTTGCGGATGTTGCCGGTTGCGACGAAGCGAAGGAAGAAGTGTCTGAGCTGGTCGACTTTCTGCGCGACCCTACCAAGTTCCAAAAGCTGGGCGGGCGCATTCCGCGCGGCGTGCTGATGGTAGGCAGTCCCGGTACCGGCAAGACCTTGTTGGCCAAGGCAATCGCCGGTGAAGCCAAAGTGCCATTTTTCTCGATTTCCGGTTCTGACTTTGTCGAAATGTTCGTCGGCGTGGGCGCGGCACGTGTGCGCGACATGTTCGAGAATGCCAAGAAGCAGTCACCCTGCATCGTGTTCATCGACGAAATCGACGCCGTCGGTCGCCAGCGCGGTGCCGGCCTTGGTGGTGGCAATGATGAACGGGAACAGACGCTGAACCAGTTGCTGGTGGAGATGGACGGCTTTGAAGGTACCTCAGGCGTTATTGTCATCGCCGCGACCAACCGTCCTGATGTGCTTGACCCGGCGCTACTTCGCCCCGGTCGCTTCGACCGCCAGGTGGTCGTGCCGCTGCCCGACGTTCGCGGCCGCGAACAGATACTGCTGGTACATATGCGCAAGGTGCCGATCGCCCCCGACGTCAAGGCCGACATCATCGCGCGCGGCTGCCCTGGTTTTGCCGGTGCCGACCTCGCCAATCTGGTGAATGAAGCCGCGTTGTTTGCTGCCCGCCAGAACAAGCGTCTGGTCGACATGGACGACTTCGAGCAAGCCAAGGACAAGATCATCATGGGCAGTGCTCGCAAGTCGGTCGTGATGCCGGAAGAAGAGCGCCGCAATACCGCGTACCACGAGTCCGGCCACGTTGTCGTCGCCAAGTCGCTGAACAAGACCGACCCGGTGCACAAGGTCACCATCATTCCCCGTGGCCGTGCGCTCGGCGTCACCATGCAGTTGCCGGAAGGCGACCGCTATAGCCAGGACAAGGATCGCCTGCTGCAGACGATCGCCGTTCTTTTCGGTGGCCGCATTGCCGAAGAAATCTTCATGAACCAGATGACCACCGGTGCGTCGAATGATTTCGAACGCGCGACCGGCATCGCCCGCAGCATGGTGACGCAGTGGGGCATGAGCGATGCTCTGGGCCCGATGGTCTATGCCGAGAATGAGGGCGAGGTTTTTCTTGGCCGTTCCGTCACCAACCACAAGAATGTGTCCGAAGCCACCATGCAGCAGGTGGATGCCGAGATTCGTCGCATCCTCGACCAGCAATATGCGGTAGCGCGCAAGCTGATTGAAGACAGCCGCGACAAAATGGAAGTCATGGCCAAGGCCCTGCTGGAAT
>CANJXH010000028.1 GCA_947478755.1 Betaproteobacteria bacterium
AGGTTGCGGCGTGGCGCGATGATGCGGATGGCCCGATGCAGGTGATCTCCGGCGCCTTCGGCAGGGAGAAAGTGCATTACGAAGCGCCGCCCGCAGCGAAAGTGGCGCAGGAGATGAAGCAGTTCATGGCGTGGTTCAACGCGGATCAGGGGCTTGAGCCGTTACCACTTGATCCGGTGCTGAAAGCGGCATTGGCGCATCTGTGGTTCGTTACGTTGCACCCCTTCGATGACGGCAATGGCCGCATCGCGCGCGCGATCGGCGACATGGTGCTGGCCCGGGCGGATGCCACGCACCAGCGCTTCTACAGCCTGTCGGCGCAGATGCAGAAGGAACGCAAAGGCTATTACGCCATTCTTGAACAGACGCAAAAAGGCGGCATGGACATCACGCCATGGCTGCAATGGTTTTTGTCGTGCATGGAGCGCGCACTCGGTGGTGCAGAGACGACGCTGGAAGCGGTGCTGGTCAAGGCCCGTTTCTGGGAGCGATTTTCCACGGCGGCGATGAACCCGCGCCAGACGGCCTTGGTGAATCGGCTGCTTGATGGCTTCGAAGGCAAGATGACGACATCGAAGTGGGCGAAGATCGCCAAGTGCTCACAAGACACCGCCTATCGCGACATCCTCGCCCTGGTGGAGATGGGCGCACTGGCCAAGGCCGAAGGCGGCGGCCGTAGCACCGGTTACGAGATCGCGAGTTTGTGACCAACGTCATTCCCGCATTCGCGGGGATGAAGATTTTGCAGTCGAAGTATCGTGCTGTGCTTGTTTCTTCTGCCGCGCCGGCACGTCGCCGCAAACACCTGGCGCAAGCAAAGCAATGCCGCCTCAGCCTGCCGGCTTGATGTTCGACCTTAGCCAGGCGATCACATCCAGCGGTACGCCGAAGCCACCATCGCTGAACAGGGCAACGATCGAGACGTCAGGGCGCAGCATGCCCACCAGTTGCCCGCCGAACATTTTGATGGTCCTGCTGCTGGGCACTTCCTGTAGGCAGGCTTCCTGTTCCGACACAAAAACGCAGGGCTCGCCGTCTTGCGGGTTTTTCTGGATGTACACATTGAAGCCCTCCGTCTCGGCATCCACCTTGCGGACGGTGACGGGCACAAAAAACTCGGTATTGACCAGGGCCTTCCAGGCGGGCAGGTAGTCGCCGGTGCTGATCGCTTCCTTGACGGCTTGCTCAAAAGTTTCGGATGTAGTCATGGGGTGTGGTTTCAAGGATAAGGGGGGCGCCTGATCAGCGAGTGGCGGGTCAGGCGAAGGTGCAGGGTCATTGCTTCTTGCGTTGTGCCGGCATGTCGGTGCAGATGCCCAGCGCCACCTCGGCGGCGATGCCCACCGATTCGCCCAGCGTTGGGTGCGGGTGGATGGTCTTGCCGATGTCTTCTGCCGTGGCGCCCATCTCGATGGCGAGGGCGATCTCGCCGATGATGTCGCCGGCGCTGGGGCCGACGATGGCACCGCCGACGATGCGTTTGGTTTCAGGGTCGAACAGCAGCTTGGTGAAGCCGTAGTCGGCGCCGTTGGCGATGGCGCGGCCGGAGGCCATCCACGGGAACATGCCTTTGTCGAGGGCGCGGCCCTCGGCCCTGGCGGCATCTTCGGTAACGCCCACCCAGGCGATCTCGGGGTCGGTGTAGGCGACGCCGGGGATCACCTTGGCAGTGAAGTCTGCGTGGTGGCCGGCAGCGTTTTCGGCGGCGACGTGACCTTCATGCACAGCCTTGTGCGCGAGCATGGGCTGGCCAACGATGTCGCCGATGGCGAAGATGTGCGGCACGTTGGTGCGCATCTGTTTGTCCACTTCAATGAAGCCGCGCTCGGTGACATTGACGCCGGCTTTCTCGGCGTCGATCTTCTTGCCGTTGGGGGTGCGGCCGGCCGAGACGAGCACGAGGTCGTAGCGTTGCGGTTCGGTGGGTGCACCTTCACCTTCGAACGTGACCCAGATGCCGTCAGCCTTGGGCTCGACCTTGGTGGTTTTGGTCTTGAGCATCACCTTGTCGAAGCGCGGCGCGTTGCGCTTTTCCCATACCTTCACCAGGTCGCGGTCGGCGCCGGGCATCAGGCCGTCGAGCATTTCCACCACCGAGATGCGCGCGCCGAGCGTGGAATACACGGTGGCCATTTCCAGGCCGATGATGCCGCCGCCGATCACCAGCATCTGCTGCGGCACCGAGGCCAGCTCGAGTGCACCGGTGGAATCAACAATGCGCGGGTCTTCGGGGATGAAGGGCAGCTTCACCGCCTGCGAGCCGGCAGCGATGATGGCCTTGGCGAACGTGATCTGCACCATGTCACCTTGGCCTTCGGCGGTTTCAACGCTCGGGTGGACAATGAGTGTGTTGGCATCAGCGAACTTGCCGACGCCTTGCACCACTTGCACCTTGCGCATCTTGGCCATGCCGGCAAGGCCCATGGTGAGCTTGCCGACCACCTTGCTCTTGTGCGCGCGCAGCTTGTCGATGTCGATGGCGGGCGTGCCGAAATCAACGCCGAGGGCGGCGAAATGTTTCGCTTCGTCCATCACGGCGGCGACGTGCAGCAGTGCCTTGGAAGGGATGCAGCCGACGTTGAGGCAGACGCCACCCAAGGTTGAGTAGCGCTCCACCAGCACCACGGAGAGGCCAAGGTCGGCCGCGCGGAAGGCGGCGGAATAGCCGCCGGGGCCGGCGCCAAGGACGACGAGGTCACATTCGATTGCGGGGTTTGAAGCGTCGGTCATTTGTTGCTTTCGGGTGAGAAGGTGGAGGTCGTGAATTGTGCCATCGCTGTCGCAATGACAGGTATTCAATCAAATCGAAAATGACGGACGCGAGCCCACCATGCAATACCCCTCTCCCCAACCCTCTCCCACAAGGGGAGAGGGGGGAAACCGGCGCTTTGTTGCAGCCGGCAAATATGAGGGACGTGCGCTTGGCAATTTGACACCCATCTCCCTTGATGGGAGGCGAAGGCGGGGTTTCGCAAAGCATTGCTTTGCGCCGCCGTAGCGGGCGAGCTGTGCAAAGCGAGCCTCCCGAAACAGGGGAGAGGGTGGAGTTGTCACAACCCAATCCTTTCCCACAAGAGGAGAGGGGGAAAACCGGCGCTTTGTTGCAGCCGGCGAATATGAGGGACGTGCGCTTGGCAATTTGACACCCATCTCCCTTGATGGGAGGCGAAGGCGGGGTTTCGTAAAGCATTGCTTTGCGCCGCCGTAGCGGGCGAGCTGTGCAAAGCGAGCCTCCCGAAACAGGGGGAGAGGGTGGAAAACCGCTACTTCGTTGCAGTCATCAATCCTTGCATGACCGACTACTAGCGCCTGGAGGCAACAACACTCCGGACATAGCGTTTCACGTCGGCAAAGGTGATGCGGGCGTGGGGGCCGCTGCCTTGCAGCAGTGCCAGATCAACCCCCAGCTCGCGGGCGAAGCTGCGCACGGCAGGGCTGGCGTGCGGCTTGTGGCCGCCCATCACTTCGGCCGCCATTTCGGCCGGCGAGGGGATGTGGGGCGTGGCCGGTGCGGTGGTGGGTTCGTTGTCGCGCATGGTCATACCGTGGTCGGGTTCGGCTTGTTCGGGTCGAGGCCGTATTTGGTGATGGCCGCCGCCGCGGTGCTGTGCGGAATCTCGCCACCATCGGCCAGCGCATTCAACGCAGCCAGCGTGATCCAGTAGCGATCGACCTCAAAAAAGTGGCGCAACTTCTCGCGCGTGTCCGAGCGGCCAAAGCCGTCGGTACCCAGCACCACATAGCGCCGCCCGTCGTGCGGGATATAGGGGCGTATCTGGTCGGCAAACAGGCGCACATAGTCGGTGGCAGCGATCACCGGCCCCTGCGTCGGGGCGAGGCACTTGGTGACATGCGCGACGTGCGGCGTGGCGCCGGGGTGCAGCCGGTTCTGGCGTTCGGTTTCGTGGCCGTCGCGCGCCAGCTCGGTGAAGCTGGGGCAAGACCAGAGGTCAGCCTCGACGCCCCAGTCGTTTTTCAGCAGCTCGGCGGCGGCCATGGCTTCGCAGAAGATCGCGCCGGAGCCGAGCAGTTGCACCTTCAACTTGCCTTCGCTGCCCTTGCGGAAGGAATACATGCCCTTGAGGATGTCGGCGGCGACATCGTTACCCTCGGGCATCGGCGGGTGCTCGTAGTTTTCGTTGAGCACGGTGAGGTAATAGAACACGTCCTGCTGTTCTGCCACCATGCGGCGCAGGCCGTCTTGCACGATCACCGCGACTTCATAGGCGAAGGTGGGGTCGTACGAAATGCAGTTGGGCACGGTGGCCGAGAGCACATGGCTGTGGCCGTCTTCATGCTGCAGGCCTTCGCCGTTGAGGGTGGTGCGGCCCGAGGTGCCGCCGATCAAAAAGCCGCGCGAGCGCTGGTCGCCGGCGGCCCACACCAGGTCCATGGTGCGCTGCATGCCGAACATGGAATAGAACACATACACCGGCAGCATTTGCACGCCATGCGTGGAGTAGGCGGTGGCGGCGGCGATCCAGTCGGCCATCGCGCCGGCTTCGTTGATGCCTTCCTGCAGGATCTGGCCGTTCTTCGATTCTTTGTAGAAGCTGTATTCGCCGGCATCGACCGGGGTGTACTTCTGCCCTTCCTGGTTCCAGATGCCGATGGTGCGGAACAGGCCTTCCATGCCGAAGGTGCGAGATTCGTCAACGACGATGGGCACCATGCGCTTGCCCAATGCCTCGTCGCGCAACAGCAGCATCAATGCACGCACAAAGGCCATGGTGGTGGAAAACTCGCGCCCCGCGCCGCCGCCCTTGAGCAGGGCATCGAAGGCAGCAAGCGCCGGCACCGGCAGCGGATCAACGCGGCGCTTGCGTTTGGCGACAAAGCCGCCCAGCGACTGGCGGCGTTCCATCATGTACTTGAACTCGGGCGAGTCTTCGGCGAACTTGAGGTAGGGCAGGCTTTCGATGTCGGCATCGGCGATCGGCAGGTCGAAGCGCTCGATGAAGGACTTGAGCGAGGCGGTGTCCATCTTCTTCTGCTGGTGGGTGATGTTCTGCGCTTCGCCCGAGCCGCCCATGCCATAGCCCTTGATGGTCTTGGCCAGGATCACTGTCGGTTGCCCTTTATGGTGGGTTGCCGCGCTGTAGGCGGCAAACAGCTTGTGCGGGTCGTGGCCGCCTCGGTTCAGGCGCCAGATGTCTTCGTCGCTCCAGTCGGCGACCATCGCCTGCAGCTCCGGCGTGTTGAAGAAGTGCTCGCGCAGGTAGGCACCATCGCGGGCGCGCAGCGTCTGGTAGTCGCCGTCGAGATATTCCATCATGCGCTGGCGCAAGTGCCCTTGCTTGTCCTTGGCGAACAACTGGTCCCAGTAGCTGCCCCACACCACCTTGATCACGTTCCAGCCCGAACCACGGAAATCCGATTCGAGCTCCTGGATGATCTTGCCGTTGCCGCGCACCGGGCCGTCGAGGCGTTGCAGGTTGCAGTTGATGACGAAGATCAGGTTGTCGAGTTTTTCGCGGCCGGCCATGCCGATCGCGCCCATTGATTCCGGCTCGTCCATTTCGCCGTCGCCGCAGAAGCACCAGACCTTGCGGCCCTCGGTGTTCTTCAGCTCGCGGTCTTGCATGTACTTCATGAAGCGCGCCTGGTAGATGGCCTGGATCGGCCCCAGACCCATCGACACGGTGGGGAACTGCCAGAAATCCGGCATCAGCCACGGGTGCGGGTAAGACGAGAGGCCGTTGCCATCCACCTCGCGGCGGAAGTTGTCCATCTGCTGCTCGGTGAGGCCGCCGAGCATGAAGGCGCGGGCATAGACGCCGGGCGCCGAGTGGCCCTGGATGTAGACCATGTCGCCGTTGCCTTCGGCGTTGGAGCGCCAGAAGTGGTTGAAGCCGACGTCAAACAGCGTGGCGGCCGAGGCGAAGCTGGCGATGTGGCCGCCCAGACCCGAGTCGTCCTTGTTGGCGCGCAACACCATGGCGATGGCATTCCAGCGCACATAGGAGCGGATGCGGTGCTCGATCTCGTAATTGCCGGGCGCCTTGGGCTGCTGGTCGGCGGGGATGGTGTTGATGTATTCGGTAGTGGCGGAGTAGGGGATGTTGATGCCCGTGCGATGCCCCATCTGGATCAGCTGCTCGATCAGGTAGTGGGCGCGCTCGGGGCCCACTTTTTCGATGACGGCTTCCAGCGCGTCAAGCCACTCGCGCGTTTCTTCGGGATCGGCGTCGGTGGCGATGGCCGGGATGAGCGCGGTATCGGATTGCGGGGATGTTGCGGACATGCATGCTCCTTGGTGACAGCGGCGAGGGTTTCTGGTGAAAGCTTACCCGATTCCGCTACCCGCGATCAGCCAAACTTTGCTGTCGTGCGCCGCAAGGCCAAGCCCCGCGCGGCACCGCGCAAGGCCATTCCCTGCGCGACTCAGGGCTTGTCGGCCGTGGTCGCCAATGTCTGCTGCATGAAGTGGGGCGTCAGCCCGAGCTCGAACATGGCGTAGCGAATGTCGTTACTGATGCCCGACTGCAGGTTGCGATTGGCCACGTTGCCGACCAGGATGACGCGCAGGCTGAGAAAAGTCATGTAGTAGTTCATGCTTTCGGCGTCGGGCGCGCGTCCGCCACAGGCGATGTAGTGGGCGAGAAAGCGGTCCCACTCGATGTGCTTCGATACCAGCGGCTGGGCGTAGACCAGGTCCATCTCGGGTGCGGCAAACATCGAGCCTTCCCAGTCCAGCACGGCCGTGACCTTGCCGTCGTCCATGAGGATGTTGTGCGAGCCGAAATCACCGTGGGCCAGCACCGGGCGCCGCTGGTCCTGCGGCACGTTGTCGGCGAGCCAGTTGAACAGGTAGTCCATCAGCGGCGAGGGCAGGTAGCCGTGATCTTCTGCCGCCTTGCGCCAGCCGGCCATGGTGCGGCGCGTGCATTGCTCGACGGTGTCGGTCAACAGCGCGGCATCTTCAAATTGCGGCGTCAATGCGGCGAAGGCATCGAGGTCGAGGGTGTGCAGCCGCGCCAGCAGCTCGGCCAGCAGCAGCATCTGGCTTTCGGGAATGCGCGCGTCGGCGCCGCCACCGAGAAAGGCACCGATCACGCTGCCCGGCAGCTTTTCGACCACCATGAAGTCCGCGTCGATGCCGGGCACGGCCTTGCCGAACCACAGCGGGTTGGGGGCCGGATAGCCGGCGGCATGCACCACCTTGAGCAGATTGAATTCGCGCTCGAGGCCGGCCGACGAGTGATGCAGTATCTGTATGCGGTCGTTTTTGCGGATGACCAGCGGTTGGTGGTTTCCGCTGCCGTCGTCGATCTCGACCATATAGGTCTGCTTGCCGAAGCCGCCGGGGATGCGGTGGATGCTGATCACATTCAGTCGCTCGCCAGCCGGGTGTACGCCACGCAGGAAGCTTTGCAGCGCCGGCAGCGGCAAGGGGTCGGCAACAGCCGCTTGCGCCAGCTCGGGCGCCGGCACCTTGATGAAGTTGGTGTGGGCGTTGGCTTCCCATTCCGCAGCGCGCCGCAGCAGCGAGGCGGTGGCGCTGTCCTTGCCGGCCTCGTCGCGCAGCGCTTTGGCCAGATCGGCGATGTCGGCGGAGAGGGCGGCAAAGGTGGTGGCGGGACCGCGAAAGCTTTGGGTGTTGGTGGGCATCGCCATCGGCGTGGTTGTGCTCACGGCCGGGCGCTTCAGCAGCGCGCGCATGTCGGCGGCGATGTGCTCGCCTTCGGCATTGGTTTTGTCGATGGCGGGTGGCAGGGCGTCTTCGCGCCGGGCCAGCTCGTTGAGCACATTGGTGATCAGGCCGGCGGCGCCTTTGGCACCGGGCGTCTGCAGCTCCGGCAGGATGCTGTGCTCCAGCGTGGAACGGATGAGCGAAAGGTAGAGCGCGGTGTCGTTGAGTTTCATTTGAGGAAGTCCACGAGGTAATCGTTCCAGAACACATCCTGGCAGTCGCCGTAGCCGGTGAGGCCATCGCACTCCCAGCGCATCAGGCTCATGGTGTCGTGCATGGTCGGCCAGTAGGCCCAGGGCAGCGAGGCGACCAGCGTGCCGGTGACGCGCATGACTTCGCCCAAGTCGTCGGTAATCTCGAATTCGACGCGATGCGTGAGCAGGCGCGAGAGGTCGCGCTCGACGCGTTTCTTGGTGCTGACGACCCGACGCAAGCGGCCGCCGCGATAGATCCAGCCCGAGGTGACGGTCTTGTCGGCCGGCAGCTCGAAGCGGGTGCCACGCAGCTCGGGGTGATCGGGCGGTGCGTCGAAGGAGGCGCAGTTGAACGCGAACTCGTCGTTGAAGACGCCGGTGACCCAGGTCGAGGGCGGCATCGGCACGTTGTTCTCCGGCCGCGCCTTGCCCCAGGATCGGTCGCGCACGTGGTAGCCATCGACCTTGTGCTTCTCGCCACGCAGCACCACGGTGCCGCGCACGCGCATGGGTTGCTCGAAGTGATTGCCGTCGCCGAACATCACCGGTGGGCAGACTGCTTCATAGTGAAGGTCAACTTCGTTGCCGCGCGCCGAGTCGGCGTAGGTGACGTGGTGCCGTTGCAGTGGCTCGATGATCTTGACGCCATAGCCGTTGTCGAGGCGGTATTCGTGCAGGTCGTTGCGGATGGCGTCGTCGGTCATGAAGTCGTGCATGTCGCACAGCTCGGCGGCATTGGTTGAGGGCTTGATGCCCTTCCACGCCAGCAGCCCGCCGGTGATGGTGTGCAGCTTGGTGTGATGCCACATGTAGCCGAGTGCGTTGATGCCGGCGGCCGGAATGTTGAAACCGAAATACTGGGTTTCGGTCGCCGAATGCGACTGCACCAATTTGTTGCGCTCTGGGTGCAGCAGATCATCTTCCGGCCGCGCCTTGGCGAAGCCTTCGTTTTGCATCAGGAAAAATGGGACTTCGTTCGACATGGGTGCCGCTCCTCGTGATTGTTCTTGTGTCGGGCGATGATACCTTTTCGATCAGGAGTGCTGTCACCGCCGCGCCCGCCGCCGTCTGCACCCGGCGGCCGGGTTGCGCAAATCGGCGGCCTGTGTTTTGATGTCTGCCCGATGAAACATTTCCGCCACCGCTGGTTTGCGCTGCTGCTGTCGCTGCTGCTGCTGAGTTCGCAGCAGGCGGCGTTCGCGCACTTGCTCACCCACGTGCAAGGCGGCCAGGACAAGGTCGCCCGCATCCAGAACCTGGAGGGCGCCATCGATGGCGCGGCGGAAACCTGCACCAGTTGTATCGCGTTTGCCGGTGTCGGCGGCAGTGCGCCGCCGGTGGCGGTTACCTCTTCAATTGATGTTGTTGTCGGCGACAGTTATCTGTTGCCGCTGGTTGTTGCGGTCGCCAGCCGACCGGCGACCCGCCATCGCGCTCGCGCTCCCCCCACCTTTCTCTGAACCCTGACGCTTCGTTCTTCGCCCGCCATTTTGGTGGAGGGCGGTGTTTGTCATTGTTTTGGAGAAACCCATGAAATCGTTCCGCCCCCATGCGGTCGCCACCTTGTTTGGCGCATCGCTGATTGCCTTGTCGTCGCCCGCGAGCGCGGCTGGCGACCCTGATCTGAAAGCACTGCGCGACGAGATCGCGCAAATGAAACAAAGCTACGAAAAACGCATCAACGCGCTGGAGTCGCGCCTGGCACAGGCCGAGGCCACGGCGGGTGACGCACAGGCCACCGCGGCCACCGCGCAGCAATCGCTCGCCCAGGCGGCACAGGGGCCGGCATCGGCACCCGCGCCCGCGCAGGGCAACAGCTTCAACCCCGAGGTGTCGATGATCCTGCAAGGGTCTTACAACAACCTCAAGCAGGACCCGAACGCATACCAGATCACCGGCTTTGTTCCCACACTGGGCGAAGTGGGGCCGGGCACGCGTGGCTTCAGCCTTGGCGAATCCGAACTCACGGTGTCGGCGAACATCGATCCGGATTGGCGCGGCACCGGCATTCTGGCGCTGGCGCCGGATGGCGGTGTCGAAATGGAAAACGCCTACTTCCAGAGCATTGGAGGCGTGGGATGGGGCAATGGGCCCAGCTTCAAGGGTGGCCGCTTCTTCTCGGGCATTGGTTACCTCAACGAGCAGCACGCGCATGCCTGGGATTTCGCCGATGCGCCGCTGGCGTACAAGGCCTTTTTGGGCAACCAGCTGGGTGACGACGGCATGCAGCTGAAGTGGCTGGCGCCGACCGACATGTTCCTCGAATTCGGTGTCGAAGCCGGACGCGGGCGCACGTTCCCCGGTGCAGACAACAACAAGAACGGCGTATCGCAAGGCGCGCTGTTCGCGCACCTCGGTGACGATGTCGGCGTCAGCAATTCGTGGCGGCTCGGTTTGTCGCTGCTTGGCAGCTCGCCGTCAAACCGCAGTTACGAAGACGTTGACAGCAGCGCCGCCGCTGTCAACAACAGCTTCAGCGGCAGAAGCCGCCTGCTGGTGGCGGACGGCGTCTGGAAATGGTCACCCAATGGCAACAGCACGGCCACCAGTTTCAAGTTGCAGGGCGAATATTTCCGCCGCCGCGAGAACGGCACGTTGTCGAGCGACAGCCTGCTCTGCGGCGGGTGCACCGACAGCTATGCCAGCACACAGAGCGGCTGGTACCTGCAAGGCGTGTATCAGTTCATGCCGCGCTGGCGAGTTGGCTTGCGCCGCGACGAACTGGATCATGGCTCGGTCGATATCGGCCTGGTCAACAGCGGTGCGCTGACAGCGGCGGACTTCCCCTTGCTGGCCGCGCATGACCCGACGCGCACCACGGCGATGCTGGACTATAGCCCGAGCGAATTCACGCGCTTCCGCCTGCAATGGGCGCATGACAACTCAGGCCTCGGCGCGACCGACAACCAGATTTTCCTTCAATACATTTTCAGCTTGGGCGCTCACGGAGCACACAACTTTTAATCGGAGACGAACATGAAACGAATCATTTTTCTGCTGTTGGGATTGCTTTCGCTCTCGGCGCATGCCGACCTGAAAATCTTCGCCACGGTCCCCGAATGGGGCGCGCTGACAAAGGAGATCGGCGGCCGGCGTGTCGATGTGTTCACTGCGACGGGCGGCATGCAGGACCCGCATCACGTCGAAGCGAAGCCATCGCTGATCGCGCGCATGCGCAGTGCCGACCTGATTGTGGCGACCGGCGCCGAGCTCGAAGTGGGTTGGTTGCCGGTGGTGGTGCGCGACTCGGGCAATCCGCGCGTGCAACCCGGACAGCCGGGATATTTCGAGGCGTCGAAATCGGTGCGCATGCTGGAAGTGCCGACGCGCCTCGATCGCGCAGATGGTGATGTGCATGCCGGCGGCAACCCGCACATCCAGACCGATGCGCGCATCTTCCTCAAGGTAGGCGATGCGCTTGCGACGCGACTGGGGCAGCTTGATGCGGGCAATGCCGCGGAATACCGGGCCAATTACGCCGCCTTCGCCGAACGCTGGAAAGCGAGCCTTGCCAAATGGGAAGCGGCCGCGGCGCCCCTGCGCGGGATCAACGTGGTGACGCAGCACAAGGCGTTTCCGTATCTCTACGACTGGCTGGGCATCGTGGAAGTCGACACGCTGGAACCCAAGCCAGGGGTCGAGCCTTCGGTGGCCTACCTCTCGCAGGTGGTGGCAAACGTGCAGGCGAAGAAACCGCGAATGGTGATCCGCGCCGCGTGGAACTCGCCGCGACCGAGCGAATGGTTCGCCGACCATGCGCATGTGCCGGCGGTGGTGTTGCCTTTCACCGTAGGTGGGGACGATCAGGCCAAGGATCTGTTCAGCCTGTTTGACGACACGATTGCACTGCTTCTCAAAGCAAGCCGATAGAAAGCTATTGGCCACAGAGGACACAGCGAACTCTCTGCCCTCTGTGGCAAGAAAGGTTTTGACTCATGAACTCAATTGATTATTCATTGCTGTTGGCCCCATTCGCCGCCGGGCTGCTGGTGTTGGCGACGCATGTGCCGCTGGGGCGCGAAGTGCTGAAGCGCGGCATCATCTTCATCGACCTTGCCATCGCGCAGGTGGCCGGGCTTGGCGTGATGGTGGCGCAGATGCTGGAGTGGGGCCACAGCGAGGGCGTGCTGGACTGGCCGACGCAATTGACGGCGGCACTTGCTGCCTGCGCGGGCGCGGTGCTGCTGACGTGGAGCGGCAAGCGCTGGCCGGAGATACAGGAAGCCCTGATCGGCCTGCTGTTTGTCTTCGCGGCGGCGGCCGGCATCCTGCTGCTGGCGCACAACCCGCATGGTGGCGAGCATCTCAAGGACATGCTGGCCGGCCAGATACTGTGGGTGACCTGGGCGCAACTGGCGTTGCCGGCGGCTGTGTATGCGGTGGTACTGGTGCTTTGGTACGCGCTGGGCCGGCGTTTTGGTGATGGTGGCTTTTACCTGCTGTTTGCGCTGACGGTGACGTTTTCGGTGCAGCTGGTGGGCGTGTTTCTGGTCTTCACCAGCCTGATTGCGCCGGCGATTGCCAGCCGCCATCGCAACGGTGCCCGTGGGCTGGCATTGGCGTACGGCATCGGCGCCCTGGGTTACGGCCTCGGGCTCGCGGCATCGGCCTGGCAGGATTTGTCCTCCGGCGCGGCCATTGCCTGCGTGCTTTGCCTGCTGGCAACGGCAGGGCTGGTGGGCAGTGGCGGCACTGGACGGAAGGCGCACTAACCGGGATAATTCGCGCTCAAGACCTGTGCCAGATTCAATATTCGGCGCGGGTTAATTTTTTTGGGAGCAGGAACGCGATGACCGCCAGAAGCATTGATGGCAATGCACTTTCAGCAATCTTGCGCGACGAGCTCGCCGCGCGTGCGGCGGCGCTGTCGGCGCGCGGGGTGACGCCTTGCCTCGCCGTGATCCTGGTCGGTGAAGACCCGGCTTCCGCCGTCTATGTGCGCAACAAGGTGGCGGGCTGTGAAAAAGCCGGCCTGCGCTCGCTCAAGGATGTATATCCGGCCGATGCCGACCCGGCGCTGGTGATGGCGCGTATCGCCGAGCTGAATGCCGACCCGGCGGTGCATGGCATCCTGGTGCAATTGCCGCTGCCGAAACAGTTTGATGCCGATGCGGTGCTCGAAGCCATCGCACCGGAAAAGGACGTCGATGGTTTCCATGCCGAGAACGTTGGCGCGCTGATGCAGGGCAACCCGCGCTTCATTCCCTGCACGCCGTATGGCGTAATGAAAATGCTGGAGCGCGAAAAGGTGGTGTTGAAGGGCGCCGAGGCGGTGATCGTCGGTCGCAGCAATATCGTCGGCAAGCCGATGTCGATGCTGCTGCTCGCCGCTGGCTGCACCGTCACCATCTGCCATTCGCAGACGCGTGATCTGGCTTTCCATACGCGGCGTGCCGACATTCTCGTCGCCGCCGTCGGTAGGCCGAAGATGATTACCGGCGACATGATCAAGCCGGGCGCTACCGTGATTGATGTCGGCATCAACCGCTTGCCGGCGGAACAGGGCGGCAAGCTGTGCGGTGATGTCGATTTCGAGTCGGCGAAGGAAGTCGCCGGCATCATCACCCCCGTGCCGGGTGGCGTCGGCCCGATGACGATCACGATGTTGTTGACGAACACACTGGAGTCGGCCGAGCGCGCCTTGGCCAATGCCACGGGAGCAAAAGCATGAGCAAGTCAAAACCAAAACCATTGGTCGGCATTGTCATGGGGTCGGACTCCGATTGGCCGGTGATGCAGGCCGCCGCTGCCATGCTCGACGAATTTGGCGTTGCCTATGAGGCGCGCGTTGTCTCTGCCCATCGCACGCCTGACCTGCTGTTCGAGTATGCCGAGTCAGCGCAGAAGCAGGGCCTCGTGGCGATCATCGCCGGTGCTGGCGGTGCGGCGCATCTGCCGGGCATGCTGGCGGCCAAGACCATTGTGCCGGTGCTGGGCGTACCGGTGCCTTCGAAGGCCCTTTCCGGGCTCGACTCGCTGCTGTCGATCGTGCAGATGCCGAAGGGCGTGCCGGTAGCCACTTTTGCGATTGGCGAACCGGGTGCTGCCAACGCAGCGCTGACGGCGGTCGCGATCCTGGCGACTGGCAGCGATGCGACGGCCAAGGCGCTGGCGAAAAAGCTCAAGGCGTTTCGCGCGCGGCAAACGGCGCGGGTGCTCGACATGAAGCTGGAAAGCCCGGTGGGGAAAAAGGCGTGATCCTGCCGCCAGCCACCTTGGGCGTTCTTGGCGGTGGCCAGCTCGGCCGCTTCTTTGTGATGGCGGCGCACGAGATGGGCTATCGCGTGATGGTGATCGACCCCGACTCGCACAGCCCGGCGGGCCTGATCGCCGACCACCATATCGTTGCCGATTATCACGACGATCACGCACTGGCAAAAATGGCCAACCTCTGTGCTGCGGTCACCACTGAGTTCGAGAATGTGCCGGCCGACGTGCTGGCGCAACTGGCGCAGTCGCTGCCGGTGCGCCCATCGGCAGCAGCGGTGGGCATCTGCCAGAACCGGATTGTCGAAAAAGGTTTTCTGAAAAAGCATCACCTGCCACACGTGCCCTATGCCGAGATATTCTCGGAAGACGATATCGCGCACGCACCGCAAACCCTGTTCCCCGCCATTCTCAAGGTGGCACGTTTCGGCTATGACGGCAAGGGGCAGGCCAGGGTGGAAAATCGCGAAGAGGCGGTCACGGCCTTTCATCAGATGCACAGCGAGCCTTGCGTGCTGGAGCAGATGCTGCCGCTCGACTACGAGGTTTCGGTGGTGCTGGCGCGCGACGCGACGGGCAATATCAAATGCTATCCGGTGGCCGAGAACAGCCATCGCCATGGCATCCTCGATGTCAGCATCGTGCCGGCGCGCATGGGTGCCTGCTCGGGTGATGATGTACAACAGATCGCCGAGACCATTGCTGCCGAGATGGACTATGTCGGCGTGCTGGCGGTCGAGTTCTTTGTTTCGCGCGGCACGATCTACGTCAATGAAATGGCGCCACGGCCGCACAACTCCGGCCACTACACGATTGATGCCTGTGCCTTCAGCCAGTACGACCAGCAGGTGCGCGCCTTGTGCGGCCTGCCCCTGGGCGACGGCAAGATGCACAGTGCGGCCGTGATGGTGAACCTGCTCGGCGACCTGTGGTTCACCCGTGGCGGCACCGAGACCCGTGAGCCGGACTGGGACAAGCTGTTTGCGGTACCGAATTTGCGTTTGCATCTGTATGGCAAGCGCCACGCACGCCCCGGCCGCAAGATGGGGCATTTCACGGTGATTGGTGCCGACCCGCAGGAAGTGCAGCGCACGGCCCTGGCTGCGCGTGCTGCCATCGGCATCAGCGGGTGACACGTGACGCGTGAGGAGATGGAGCGGGCGGTGAGCCTGCTTCGCGCCGGCGAGCTCGTCGCCATACCGACCGAAACGGTTTACGGCCTGGGTGCCGATGCGTCGAACCCGGTTGCGCTGGCAAAGATTTTTGCCGCCAAAGGCCGGCCCGCAGATCACCCCTTGATCGTGCATATCGCCGATGCCTCGCAGCTGGACGAGTGGGCCATCGACATTCCGCAGGCCGCCAGAAAACTGACGCAGGCCTTCTGGCCCGGACCACTGACGCTGATATTGAAACGCCGGCCCGGGGTGCCCGATCTGGTGACGGGCGGCCAGGAGACCGTTGGTGTGCGCGTACCCGATCATCCGTTGGCACTGCAGCTGCTCAAGGCTTTTGGCGGTGGCATTGCGGCGCCCTCGGCCAATCGGTTCGGCCACATCAGCCCGACCACGGCACAACATGTTCGCGATGAGCTGGGCGATGCGGTGGAGCTGGTGCTGGATGGCGGACCCTGTGCCGTCGGTATCGAATCGACCATCGTCGATCTGTCGCGCGGAACACCCGTGGTGTTGCGCCCCGGCATGATTTCGGCAGCCGAGATTTCACGCGTGCTTGAAGCGCAAGCGACGCTTGATCAAGCCGACAGCACTTCGACGCCGCGTGTTTCGGGATCGCTTGAATCTCACTACGCGCCAAGCACGCCAATGCGCCTAGTGTTGGCGCGAGACCTTGACGACGAAGTCTCGCGCCTGCTGGCAGCGGGGCAGCGCGTTGCGCTGCTGTCGGCCACGTCGTCGCCCGGCTTCCCGCCGCGGCAATGGCGACAGGCCGCGGTCGATGCCCGACCGTACGCCCACGACCTGTATGCGCACCTGCGGTATCTCGACAGCCTTGGTGCCGACATCATTCTGGTGGAGTTGCCGCCGCTTGATGCGCCATGGACTGCCATCCACGACCGCCTGTCGCGCGCCGCGCATCAAGCATGATCTGCTTTGTTATACTGCGTCGCACATCAAACACGGGGAAGTAGCTCAGCTGGGAGAGCGTCGCGTTCGCAATGCGAAGGTCGGGAGTTCGATCCTCCTCTTCTCCACCAAAACTTTACAAGTCGCTGGTCCCACAAGGGTCAGCGACTTTTTTCTTGCCGTAGTGCTGCCAGGTGTTACACAAAGGTGTTGCATATGGAGGTGTTGGCGGTGTTGCACATGGCACGATTATTATTCCGGACAATGTCTGACGTGTTGCCAACTGCGTGGTACTTGAGAAATCCCAATCGCCATTGATGAATTCGTAGATACGATGACCCAGAAAATCACCGAGAAGCAGCCGAGCCGATCAGGGCGGACACCTCGTTTCAGCAAGGATGTCATCGCAAGAACGGCCATGACGATGATTGACCGCGACGGCTTTCAGGCGTTTTCGATGCGCTCTCTGGCGGCTGAACTAGGCATCGCGGTGATGACCCTCTATGTGTATTTCCCTAACCGCGAAGAAATTTTGGCGGCAATCGGCAAGTTGCTCCTCGGCAAACTCGGTTCGTCGGTCGAGCCGTCTGCCACGTGGGATGTTCGTGTCGAGGGTGTTGTGCGCGACCTTTACGAAGTGATGCAGGCGCATCCGGGGGCAATCGACATCTTCATTTCGGAACTGAGCTCGCTGCCTGCCAGTGACCGTGTCACCGACTATGTGCGAGAAACGTTGCTCGGAATTCTTCTGGCAAACGGCTTTTCGGTTCAGGATACGACCAATATCGTGAGTGCCCTGATCGACTTTGTCATTGGTCACGCCATCGTGCAGCGGAATTATGAATTCCGGATGAGAAACGCCAAGTCGGCGTCAAAGTCCAGTGCTGCTGCACGAAAGAAATACCCGAATATCGTCAAGGTGGCAGCGAAATACACGTCGCGCTCGTCGCGAACGACGTTCGAGTTCGGTCTCGATATTCTGCTTGTGGGGCTTCGGGACCGCTACGACGCCGGGTAGGGCGCAAGCCTTGAGGCGCTGCGTCTTTTGCGCAGGCAGGCAGGTTCGGGCAGCATTGACAGCCCCCCGATCTTTACGTAGCATTAAAACGTACATACGTACGGTAATAATAAAGTTGCAGTTGAAAATCTGGCCTCAACGCAGCCGTGTGTGACCGAGGCCGACGAACAACAGGCAGACTGGGGGTGACCGATCATGGCTGAAGAATTCGCAAAGCGCAGGGCTGCATGGCAGCCGCCACCGCGTCCGGAATGGGTGCGTCGCATCAATGAAGAAGGTGCCTGCATGGACATCAAGAGCGTCGTTCCTCTTGATGAAAACTCCCTAATCGAGACAGCAAAACGGAACACGGGGCTTGACTATTTCGGCGAAGACGACTGGTACGAGCCGTTCAAGCTTCTGGTCAAGGGATTCGACGAGGAGTCCGAACTCAATCTGATGGGCCGCATCATGACCCGGTCCGACATGCTGATGTTCCTGCAGAACCGGCTGATGATCGAAGATGTGTTCCGCAGGCATCCCGAGGTGGCCGACGAGCAGATCATCCAGCCGGTCATGATCATCGGGCAGGGCAGGTCCGGCACCTCGGTCATGCATAACGTGCTGTCGCACGATCCGGACAATGCGGTCATCAGGGCCTGGCAGGTCTATTTCCCCTGTCCACCACCCGAAGCAGCGACCGTCGCCAACGATCCGCGAATCGAACGCGGGCACAAACTGGCGACCATGGTCGATCGGGTTACGCCCGAGGCGGCATCGATGCACGAATGGTTCGGCACCGTGCCGACCGATTGCGCTTCGGTCCATTGCCTGACATTCAACTCCCCGGCGTGGTTCAGCCCGGTTCTGGGGCAATCACCTTCGTACGTCGGCGAAGTCATCAAGCGGAGCAACGTGCCGGTCTATCAGTACGAGAAGAAGTTTCTGCAACTTTTGCAGTGGAAGAATCCCTGCAAACGCTGGGTGCTCAAGTCGCCGTACTCGATCACGCATATTCCCGAGATCCTCAAGGTGTTTCCGGACATGGGCTTCATCTGGCCGCACCGCGACCCGGTAAAGGCACTCGCGTCGATGGTCAATCTGCTGGGCATCACGTTCTGGGCGCGGACCGACCATCCCTTCATCGGAGATTCGATGGACATGTACACGAATGCAGATGTCGGTGCCGCGATGATGAGCCAACCCATCGACTGGCTGGAGAGCGGTGTTTTGCCCAAGAGCCAGCTCTGCAACGTCAAATACCAGGATTTCATCAAGGATCCGATTGCTGTCGTGGCCAGCATCTACGATTACTTCGGTTTTGAAATGACCGATCGCGGGCGCGAGGCGATGCAAAGGTACATGCTCGAGAAGCCGCGAGAAAGTCGACCGGCGCACCAATACGATGTCGGTGAGCGGGAAATGATCGAAACCGAGCGCAAGGCCTACAAGCGCTATCAGGACTATTTCGATGTTCCCTCCGAGGTCTGATCGCTGATCGTCGCGCCTGTCACTCAACGAGGAATCCCCCAATGAATACAGCCAAACCAGAGCTCCTCGCGGCATGGGACAACTACCACCGGACGATCGAAGAGCTGCGCCATGAGATCGAGCGTACTCCGCGCTTTCAGAACAATCCGGAGCACCGGGCGCAGGCCGTCCATTGCCTGATCGAAGCACAGGTAATGGTCTACAACACCATCATTGCACCGCGGCAGACGCAACCCCGGGTATTTACCCACACATCACTGAATACGCTTATCTATTCGCTCGGCCAAAACAGCGGCTTCTGTCGGTACGGCGTGCTGCTTCTGGACGGGCACTACACCTATCGCCTGACAGGCCGTGTCGGCGACGTCAAGCCGATGCTGTTTCAGGTGCTCAGCCCAATGCTGGGCGATCCGAAATCGGTCACGCTGGGGAACTACGAGCTGAATCAATTCGCGAAGCCGGACGGGTCCTTTGATGTGATGCTGAGCGCAGAAAAAAGGGAAGGCTGCTGGATTCAACTCGACGCCAATTCAAAGTTCAACTATGTGCTGTTACGCAGATGGTTCGGCGACTGGTTCGACGACATGGGCGAGATGCATATCGAGATACTCGATCCACCTGCCGGTCTCCCGGATGAGAGCGAGGAGGCGCTGGCAAGCCGCATCAACGTGGCGACCGGCTACATGGTCTATCTCACACGCGAGTTCACGATTGGCCTGTATGAACTGTATCTCCGGCTAACCGGCCAAAAGCGCGGGGAGTTCGCGTACATCACCGGCGAATCGATTTCCAACGATTTGCTCGGCAGTCCGTCCACGTGTTATGGCCTGGCGGTCGCCGATTGCGATCAGGATGAGGCCCTGATCATTGAAGGCGTCCCACCGGTATCCGACTACTGGTCGTTCCAGTTGGGAAGCGTGTGGTCGAAGCCGCTGGATTTTGTCAATGAACAGGTGGATATCAACATGCGGTCAATAACGACTGACCCGGATGGCAAGTACCGAATCGTGATTTCGCATCGGGATCCCGGTATCCGGAATTGGCTGTCAACGGTCGGGCAACGGGAGTTCGTCATCGTCATGCGCAACTACAACGAGGTTGGCTCGCCCAAGATCGGCGCTCCGACAATGAGGAGAATAAAGTTGACCGATTTGAGCCGGCATTTGCCTGAAACGACCAGTAACATTTCGTTCGAGCAGCGCTCGCGCGATCTGGCTCGTCGTCGCAAGGGCTACGAGTTGCTGCACCACTGATCAGTGGCTTCCATTTTCAAGCGGCAACATTCTGCAAACGTGGCAGGCTTGAATTACGTCACAACGGAGATACGAAATTGAACGACGCTGCATTCAAGAAATTTGACCTGAGCGGAAAGTCGGCATTCGTCACCGGCGGCAGTGCCGGTCTTGGTTTTCACGTTGCGCGCGCGTTGGTCAGTTCGGGTGCCAATGTCACCATCGCGGCACGCCGGGAGGGTCAACTGAAGACTGCGGTGGAGCAATTGTCGCGTCTTGCCGGTGACAACCAGGTTGCCTGCAGCGTCCTCGACCTCGAAGACCGGAGCAGCGTGGATAGTGTGGTGAGCGAAGTGATCGCCAGGCACGGTGGCATCGACATTTTTGTCGGCAATGCGGGGCTACGGATCGCCGAATCCATCGATGGCATCACCGAAGAATCAAATGACCGGGTTTTCCAGGTCAACGTCACCGCCAACATGACGCTGGTCAAACACTTTCTGCCGCATATGCGTCAAAGAAAGTGGGGGCGCGTGATTTTCAGTTCTTCGATTGCCTCGAAGGTGTCGGCCGAGCTTCCCAGCGGGGCGTACGGGACATCCAAGGGAGCCATCAATGCGTACACGCGCTTTGCGGCGGCGTCGGCCGGCAGGGATGGAATCACTGTCAACAGCATCATTCTTGGCACTTTCCTGACAGACATGCTGGCGAATGCGCATGGCGTAGTCGACCGCCAGAAAAAGGTCCTTTCCGTCATGGAAGACATGTCTGCGCTCGGACGAATTGGCCGGGCAGAGGAGATCGAGGGCCTGATTCAATACCTGGCGAGCGATGCCAGCGGATTCATGACGGGAAGCGAGATCGTGTTCGATGGCGGAGTGACCGTCATGATGAGGCCCCACGAAGCGTAACGGCCTTGTGTAAAACCAGTCCAACGACCAGGGAGAAAGCGAATGGAAACCAAAAGCGAAATAGCCTGTGCGTGGAGCGGCATTGCATTTTGTGTTGTATGGGGACTCGGCATGGCGGTAATCGCCAGGTATCTGCCTCCCACCGCCCCGAGCCTGGGGGCACAGGAGATCGCGGCCCTCTACGAGCAGAACCGGAACCTGATCCGAACCGGGGCCATCGTCATGTTCATCGGCAACGGCTTTTACCTGTCATTCACCGCCATCGTTTCCATCGTGATGTGGCGAGCCGGCTATCAGTTGTGGGCGGCGGTTCAGTTGCTTGGGGGCGGCATCGGCGCGATGGCGCCCTTCGTTTCGACCATGTTCTGGACTGCAGCAGCATTTCGGCCCGACCGTGACCCGCAGGTGATTCTCGCCCTGAATGATGTCGCATGGCTATTTGCCATCATGTTCACCGTCCCGGTCTTTTTTCAGTACCTGTCTGTCGGGATCGTCGGCTTGATGGGGAAGGGTGACGACGCTCCCTGGCCGCGCTGGGTGGGCTATCTCTCCATCTGGCTCGCGGTCGTGCAGCAGCCGGCGCCGTTGCTGACCTATTTCAAGACGGGTCCGTTTGCGTGGGACGGACTGTTCGGGTTCTGGATCCCGGCGATGGCATTCTTCACCTGGATCATTGTCATGGTGAACGTATTGCTCAAGTCCATACGCCGGCACGCAGAGCAGCAAAAGCCCCTCGCCAGCTAGCCCGGATTCCGTCACCAGCATGACACTGTTCCAAATGCGTATAGGGAGAAGACATTGAAAATTGGCGAGTTTGAACCTGATGACTTTCTGAAGCCTGAAACCCTTCTTGATCCCTATGACTACTATCAACAAGCGATTGCACACGCACCGGTACAGAAGATCAACGTGCCTGACGGGTCACATTTTTACCTGGTTACCAGTCACGCCTTGATTCATGAGGTCTTTTCGAGGGAAAACGACTTCTGCAGCAGCATGAAACAGGGATTTCTTTTGGGGAGATACCCGGATGATCCAGAAATCCAGGCCATCCTGTCCAAAGGCTGGCACAAGGCCAACGTGCTGGTGTCAGCGGATCCACCTACCCATACCGCGCAACGGCAACTTACCAGCAAAGGCTTTTCACCCCGACTGGTCAAAGCGATGGAAGATCACATCCGCGCCAAAACCGTCGATCTGATTCAGGGTTTCGAGGCCAAAGGTGAGTGCGAATTCATTTCCGAATTTGTACTCAAGCTGTTGGTCAATGTCATTGCTGAACAGGTGGGAGCGGCAGGGTACGAGTCGGACGTCAAGAAATGGACTGAGGCGATTGCCGATCGCATGGGCCAATGTGCCTCTCGGGAGCGAGAAGTCGAATGCGCGCGTACCATCGTCGAGGCACAGCACTTCATAAAGAAGGTGATCGACGACCGCCGCGCTCGCCCACGTGATGATTTCATGACGGCTATGGTTCACGCGCAGAGCGAGAATCCTGACGAAAGCGACGAAGTGCTCATCGAGATGGTGATCCAACTGCTGGTGGGAGGGCACGAAACCGGAACAATTACCTTGAGTGATGGATTATTGCTGCTGATCAACAACCCCGAGCTCATGAATCGCCTGCAAGATAATCCTGGCGACATTCCGATGTTCGTCGAGGAAATCGCGCGCTACATTTCGGCAGTGGGGGCCACCTTCCGCTTCGCCATTCACGATACCGAACTGGGCGGTGTTGTCGTTCCGAAGCATTCCATGGTGATGTTGCGCTTGGCGGCCGCCAACCGAGACCCAAGCGTATTTCCGGATCCTGACCGGATTGATATCGATCGTCCCAAACTCAGTAACCACCTGGGGTTTGGACGCGGCATCCATATCTGCCCCGGACGAGCGCTTGCGACCCTCGAATTGAAAATTGCGTTTGAAGAATTGCTGCGCCGTCTGAAAAATATTCGTTTGAACGAGGGAAGGAACAAGTTCGAGCGCAGTGTGGGTTGGGTAAGCACCGGCCTCAAGGAGTTGCATATCAGTTTCGACAGCCCGTAAGCGGCGCGACAGGCAACCATGCCAGACAGTTGCCGCAGATAACGAGTCCTACCTCATTTGTGCCCTTGGTGTTGACGCGCACCGAAAACTGACCATTTAGGGATGTGAATTTGCGTTGAAAATTGACCAGGGTGTTCAACCTATCCTGCTGCATTTATGGGCAGGGGAAACGAAAGGTGATCACCATGGTTATGCTGG
>CANJXH010000029.1 GCA_947478755.1 Betaproteobacteria bacterium
GAAACGACTCATACCACTCGGTGTCGCCAAAATCGCTGAGCCCGCCGGTACGTTCACGCGCCGCCTTGATCAGCGAATCCTCGTCCAGCGGAACGACACCATCAAGGTCGAAATACTGACCTTCCTGATTGATGCGGGCGACCCAATCCGGCCGCTTTGGGGGCTCCCATGACTTTCTTCTGACGTCTGATGGTTCTGCCATGAAAATTACTGCCTCCGATAATCATGAAAACTGCTTCGACCAGACGGCACTGAAAGCCAGCCGCACGGAGAGAGCGATGTGCATTGTCTCCAGTGCCACCAAGTCTGCCTGGCTTTATTCCAGTTCGGGGTCGCTCTTGATCGCCTTCACCGTCATCCACCACATCATGATGATCCAGCCGAAAAAGACATTCGCCACCAGCCAGAAACCAATGACTCCGTTCCAGGAGAATGGGCCGCTATGGAAGAACGGCAACAGTGCTCCCGGCAGGAACAGGATGGCGATCCAGATATTGGCAAAGCCGACCCAGCGTGGATAAACCTTCGTATCCTTCTTGTCGGTCAATATGGCCATGCCAACAGAGATGTTCTGGATGAATCCGGGGGGATAGAAGCCGACAAAAGTCAGCCAGGCAAAGTCGTTCAGCATCTGAATCGTGCTCGGCGAGGTCTCAGGACGGTACGCGGCAACCAGCCAGAAATAACCCGCCAGCATGATGATCATCGACGTGCCCGTCGAAGACGCCATATTGACGTAGGTCCACGGATGGGACTTTCCTTCGATACGCTTCATCTGCATCGATATGGCCGCAGAAAAAGTCCACCAGAACGCACCGGACAACGCCAGCAGTGTCATTCCGAGACGAATGCGCATCCGGTTCTGGTCAATCTCCGTTGCCAGATCGGTCGCCGTCATGTCGGGAGGAATCAGCGGCATCCATCCGGCAATTCCGAACAGACCAACGCTCATGAGGGCTATCAAAACCCAGGCGCTGTGCACGCAAAGCAGTTGATTGTTTCTATTCATCATGCTCCCCCTTTTCAGTATTTTGGTTCGTTTGCCTCGGTGAAGTCATGGCAACCTCAATTCAAACATTTGCGCCAGGCTGAATATTCACACGGCGCACTACCTGGCACTGCTCAGAAAAACCCCCGCCCGTCTAGGAGAAAGGCGGGCGGGGGCATCAAAGAAAAGCTGAACTGCCAGTAACTATTTATTCAACTTAGCGAATACCTTCGCCAGTCATCGCTTCCGGATTGAACTCCAGTTTCGGAATCGACTTCTCTTGCCACCAGCCGGTCTCCTTATTCGCACCCATGCCGGACATTGAGTAAATGCCGGTTCGCAAGTCCAACACGAAGTTCGTCCCGGACATGCCGGAGCCTTCGCCATCTTCCTTGTACCAGGGGAAGAAGTGGGAGATGTTCACGCGATACAAGGCACCAGAAGCGTCATACATTTCGGCAAGCCCTGGACCGTATGAATCTTCGTCGTACCAGTGGATGCGCTTCTTGTAAACGTGGCGGAATTGCGGCTTGAGCGTACCTTCCACGCCCCAAACGCGATGGAGTTCCCAACGGAAGCAATCCGGGCTCGGGAACTTTGGCTGGGTCATCTTCGACTCTGGACAGACAGCAGGATCGGTCAGATTGAAGTTGTTGTAGACAATGAATTTCTCCTTTTTCCCGAGCAACTTCCAGTCGAAATGGTCGATGGCACCAAGGAAGTTCTTGGCATCGTCCATGTTCTGCGAACCGCCGGAATACGGGCTTGGGGTGTCATAGGCAAGGTCCGGTGCGAGCTTGACGCGGCGCTGGCCTGGAATGTACTGCCAGGCACGACGACCGACGTTGATTGCATCCAATGGATCCCACAGGATCAATTGCTGACCGACGATGCGAGCCGGCTGCTGATCGACGCTTCGGTATTTCCAATAAATCAGATTGGACGGACGCGGACCCGGGATTTCCGGATCGTAATAAGGCACATAGGAACGGCCCCAGTTTTCGCCGGCAAATACCGGATTTCCAGTCAGGGGAACCGTCCATGAGCGGGTTTTGCTGCGCATGTACACAGCCTCAAAGGTCAGCAGGTGATTCCACATCAATTGCGAACCATTGGTCGGGATCGGGAACGGGAAACCACCATAGCAGCCTTCCAGCACCAGGTCGCCATTCGTCGATTTGCAGGCCGTAGCATTCTTGAGCGTATTCTCAAGGACGAACTTCGGATAAGTCACGGTGCGGTGCGTGGGATAGACGTTCATCTTGAAGTCGGGATACCGCTTGAACACATCGATCAGACCTTCCAGCTTGTCGGCGTACTGAGCCGCATTTTGGGCAGTAATTGTGAACAAGGGCTTCTCGTTGTATGGATCGGTGCGACGACCCGGATCCTTTTTGAAGTCGTAACTCGCCGGCCGCGCAGGCTGGGCAGTCGCAGCGTTGTAGGCCGGTATCGTACCTTCCTTGTTACCCGCCTTTTCTGCGCCCCATTCCGTCAGGGTCGTACCCAGCTTTTTTGCTTCGTCAGCACTTACAGCCGCAAACGCAGATCCGGCAAAAGCCGCAACCAGCGCCGCGACCAGTACTCGCGTCGTCTTTCTTTTCATCATCACGTTTCTCCTCTAGAAAAATGCTACTGCTAAAAAAACCGCTGGTTAATGAGCACCCCGGTTCAATCTACAACAACGAAAATCGTACTGACTATTGGGCATGACGCATCAACCCCTTACGAATGACATGGCCGCCTAAAGCTAGTTCCCGCTTTACTTGCGACGAGGAATGAAATCTGCCCCATTGCAAGGATAGGGAGTCCCTTCACCGCAAACACCGTTCAACATGTATTTGTGGACGTCGGTCGGCGCCGGATTGCCATTCATGACAAAGAATTGCAGCGGCACCCAGAAGGTGATCAGGTTGATCGCGTGCATTGCCCCGGTCAGGGCCAGGAAACGCATGAATGTCTTGCCACCTTCGGACAATTTCATTTTGTAGATGCCGCGATCGGCCCATGATTCACCCTTGTCGTCGCGGTAGTAAAGCAGCGTGGTAAAGCCGAACGTCAGACAGGCTGTCAATACCGGGATGTAGATCGGGTACTGAAACTGGGTACCCGCCCACGCGCTCACGGAACGAATCGCGCCAATGTAGCTGTACCCCTCCGAACGGATGAAGCCGAATTCAGCGACAACGTCGGCAAGCATCATGACGATGAAAATCGCCGCAATTACCGTCAGCGCGCCAGCCCGGGGAAATTTTTCATGCAACTTGCGCCAGATGGCGGCAAATGCCACAGACAGGGCGCAGTTGTACCAGAGATAAGGCGGCATCATCATGAAGAATGATTCCGGCATCAGATTATGGTTCGGGGTGATGTAGCCGGGAATGAAATTGGCCCAGGAACCCATGTTCATCGGGTAGGCGTTGTAGGCGACATGAACGCTGGCGTAGTTTCCAAGCGGGTCGTGCACAAAGGTGGACAAGTGCGCAAACATGAACAGCGCCACGAAGGTAAAGCGCCCGGTCTGCAGTTTCGGCTTGACGACAAACCAGTAAACGACGAACACCGTGACGGCACAAGTGAATACTTGCAGGACCATCAATTTCTGCTGGATCACTTCTGGAACCGCCGCCGCCGGCATCGTCCGGACGAAGTCGGGAGACGTGATCCACGCAACCATCAGGTACGCAACATACGCAAGGGAAAGCACGCCGACGATGGCCCATACGGCGCCTGCAGCAGGGGCCGTACTCACAACACTATTTTCCTGATGGGATCTGCCACCAGCGTAGGTCGTTGCCATGCTCTCCTCCAATCCGATGTGGTCTGGTTGTTATCGGGCCGAATTAATTGCCCTGTTATTTTTTCAGATCATAGAGCTAATAATTGTTTTCAGCAAGCAACTTTGGGCAAAAATCTGACCACAAAAACAAACGGGGAGCTAATGTGCAATACATTGGCTCCCCGTATTGGCTTCTTGACATCAGTTCTTGGTTGCTTCCGCAGAGAGACGATGGTCGTCGGGCGTGATGGCGAGCGAGTTTCGCCTCGGTATGGGGACCTCGGCACTGGGGCAGGCATAAGGGGTTCCCTTTCCGCAGATTTCAGCCATCAGGTAGGAGGGATATTTGGGAAAGGAATCGGCCTTCATCGAGAACAGCAGGAAAGGCGTGTAATAGAAAACGCCGATGTTCAGGCCAAGCGCGCCTATGACAGCAAACTGGCGCAATATGGTCTTTGTTACGCCTGACGCCTTGATCTGGTCAATACCCCGCTCGCAAAAAGCGTAACCCTTGTCATCCTTGAAGTAGCGCAGGCAGGTCATGCCAAGGAAGAACGCCGCCATCATGAAGCAGTTGTAGATCGGGTATTGATGCTCGGTACCAGCCCACACGGTGAGCGGTGCATAGGTTCCGACGTATTTGAAGATTTCCAGGCGTTGGAAGATGTTCTCGGCGACAAAATCGAACAGACCAAAAATGGTGAACATCACGGTGAGCTTGGTCGCCAGACTCCAATGCGGTTTCTTTTCGTACATTTGCTTCAGTACCCAGCAACCAGCGGCCACCGGGGTAATGAACCACCATATGTAGAGACCGCCGACAAAGAACAGCGGTTCGGGGAACAACTGCTGGTTCGGTGCTTCCCAACCCGGGATATAGGCCGTCCACGAAGCCATGTTGTAAAAGCCCGAGTTGTACATGAAGGTGAAGTTGAAATAGTTGTCGATCGGATCTGTCCACCAGGTCAGGAAACCGGCAATCATGAACATGCCGTCCCAGGTAATGCGGCCTTCGCGTCGCCAGGGCTTGATCATGAATTTCCACAACAACAGGCCGGCGCAGGAAACCGCAACGACTTCGGTAATGCGCAAAGTCCAATACACTTGATTGGGAAGCGGGTCAGCACCCATCGGCGAGGGCTTGAAATCGGAAGAGGCAATCCATTGACCCCAGGCATAAAGACCTGTCACCACCATTAACAGCCCCCAGGCAGCAAAGGCATAGACGAGTTTGGATTTTGGTGCGTGGATAGCTGCCGGCTTGGTCGCCGCGGCTTTTGAATTCATCATTGTGGTGGCCATGCCCATCCTCCTCTTTGTGTTGTCTAACTGGCGCAGTGTACTTTGTACTTGGTACTTCGTCTTGGCTAACATTAACAACCCAGCAGCCCGGTTTTCGAACACCCGTTCAAAACCCTTATGACCTTCGGCGGGTGCGATGTTCTCCTCCGGTCAGCCGCTCCTTGTCTGCAGAACACTACAGCCATTCCTTTTCCTGGCCTGTCGAGGGACGCAAATGGCCACCATTACCGACAATTTGGCCGGATTTGATGTCGTCACCATCTTGCCGCCCGGTTATATTGCCTAACTGGTTGCTGGCAAGATAAACAAGAACCATCCCCGACAAAGGGGATTGACAGGAGGAAATGGAGATGGATGCACAACTGACTGCACGCATTCGCGCCGATTGGGACAGGGAATTCCAGCGCTACGAGCGCAAGGAGCCGATGGCAGGTTTTCCGCAGTTGCCGGACATTCCGGCGCGGCGGTATACGGATCCCGGTTTCTACGAACTGGAAAAAAAACACTTCTGGCGTACACGCTGGGTGATCGCTGGCCACATGGACGAGCTACCGGAACAGGGCAGCTACAAGCTGTGGCGCCAGCTTGGCGAGCCGATCGTCCTGGTTCGCGGCAAGGACGACCAAGTGCGCGCCTTCTACAACACCTGCCAGCATCGCGGTGCGTCAGTCGTCAAGAGCGAGTCGGGCAAGGCCACGGCGTTGTCATGCCAATACCACCAGTGGACCTATGACCTGACGGGGCAGCTGGTATTCGTGCCCTGGGAGCACGAGTTCCCCGGCCTCGACAAGTCGCAGCGCCATCTTGTGCCGATCCGCTGCGAAATGTGGGGCAACCTGATCTTCGTCAATTTCGACATGCAAGCCGAGCCCCTGCTGGATTACCTCGGCCCCCTGGTCAGTGATTTCGAGGACTTCGATCTCGGCAATGTGAAGATGTTCCACCGGGTGACGCACGACCTGCGCTGCAACTGGAAGATTCTTGTCGATGCCTTCCAGGAAAACTACCACTTCGAGGCCGTGCATCCGAACACCATCAACCTGATGCTCGACAACCGGCGCCAGCATGTGTCGATGTTCAAGAACGGGCATTCGCGGCTGGTCCCGCGCAAGCGCACCGACACGCCGCAGGAGGCCCAGGTGCTCGATCGCGGTCGCAAGACCGACGATCCGCGCAACGAAATCACGCGCGAGGGTTCGCGCACCTACATGGTGTTTCCCAACATCATCGCCGCCGCCGCGGAATACCAGTGGTTCTTGATGGCCTTCTGGCCCACTGGGCTGAACACCTCGCGCCTCGAGACCTACTATCTGGCACCGCCCGGGTATGCCGATCCGGAGTCCGAGCAGTGCAAGGAAGTCATCAACGCCTTCGAGTACGTCACGGTCGAAGATGTCGGCAATCTCGTGTCGCAGCAGGAGTCGATGGAGACCGATGCCTTTCGCTCGATCCCGCTGTGCACCATGGAACGTCGCATCTACCAGCACCACGAGGAAATCGATCGCGTCATCGGCATCGACCGCATCCCCGAAGACTTGCGCGTCAAGCCGATGATGAAGGCCTACGAGGAAGAATAAAACTTTAGTACTTCCAACAATCGCACGCCGTGCACTGCGGGGTGCCTACCCCAACAGGAGGAAATAACAATGAGCGATCCCGCCACGTTTTTTGTGACCAGCTACGACAAGCGCATTGGCGCCAGCGACGACAGCGCCGATTCGCTGCATCCCGAGGCGAATGCCAAGGTCGAGAACTACGCCTGCACCGAAACCCAGTATCTCGGCTTCAGCATTCCGGAAGAGAACATCCATGCGCTGAACTACATCTGGCACCACCCGAAGATGAATACCCTGATGGGCGGCAACATCATCTTTCAGGGCAACAAGCACACGACACTGGCAGCCGAGCTGTGCGATATGCGTTGCTACATGAGCGATGCCCCGATCGCGAACGGCATCAAGGATTTCACGCTTGACAACAGCTATCACGTGCAGGTGCTGGAGCCGCGCAAGAAGTTCCACATCAGCTACAACGACCCGAAGCGCGGCAATGCCTTCGACGTGACGCTTGACGCGATCATGCCGATTGCGATGTGGCCGTCGGGCCGCCACTTCGAACAGGCATTGAAGACCAGCGGCGAGCTCACGCTGCGCGGCAAGAAGCACAATGTGAATGGTTACACGGTGCGCGATCGCTCCTGGGGCGAGGCGCGTTCCGAGGCGATTGCACCGATTCCCGCCACGGGCTGGATGACGGGCGTGTTCAGCGACGACTTCGCTTTCAACTGCAACGCCATTGACCATCCTGACCTGAATCCCTTGTGGAAAGGCAAGTTCGACATCAAGCCGGAGCAGACGCTGATCGGCGGCTGGGTGTGGATCGATGGCGAACTCGTGGCGATTGCCACGGCGCGCAAACTGACGCATTACAACCCCGAGACGCTATATCCGACGTCTTTCGACTTGTCAGTGACGCTGACCAATGGTCGCACGCTCGACATCCAGGGCAAGGTCACGGCGACGTGTCCGTTCAACCCCTGGATCAACGTTTACGCGCCAATCTGTCTGACCGAATGGACCTGCAATGGCAAGAAGGGTCACGGTGAGGTTCAGGACGTGCAGTGGAACGATTTCGTCACGCTCTGCTCGCAAAACAGGTAGTCATTTCATGCTGCAGCAAAGCTGCCCGAGCGTCAGCAATGACGCCCGGGCGCTTTGGTTGCAGGCAAGGCCGGTAGAATCCGGCGACAAAAAGAAATCCAAGAGGAAGACTCATGGCTGGCACTGTTCTGACCAATCAACTCAAGTCGCTCAACGATGCCTGCCAGCAGTTGCAGGAGCGCATCGGCAGCGACGCCAAGGCAGCCGAGCTGCTATTTTGCGTGCGTGGGCTGGTGACGCAACTGACAGTGGAAAACGAAGCTGTGCCGCGGCTTGCTGCAACGGCGCGTGAGTCGCTGGCCAGACTGCGGCCGGCAATCGAGCGGCTCGGTGTGAAGACTTCAGGCGCTGATCCGGCCGAAGATTTGGCGTCACAGCTGATTGCCGTTCGCGGCAAGCTGGCGGCCATTGATTCGACCGAAGCCGCGTCGCTGTGCCGGCAATTGGCCTCGATCGAGGCAGAATATCTGGAGGCGCTTGATCGCGCCTTCCAGTCCGCGTACCAGCCGCCAGCCACCGCACAGGCGGCGGTGGCCGGTATCGACAAGGTGGCGTTGCGGGATTTTCTTGCACAGGTTTTCTCCACACCCGATCTCGTTCTGTCATCCGTCGACATCATTTCCGGCGGCTTTTCGAAGCAGACCATGAAGGTGCAGTTGCGCAAGCAGGAGGGCAGGGATGAACCCATGCCCGAAACGCTGATCCTGCGCCTCGACCTGCCGGCCGAGACGGCGCTGGCGGGCACCAAGGTAGTGGAGGAATACCCCATGCTGCTGGCGGCTCATGGCCACGGCATAAGGGTGCCCAAGCCCTACGCGCTAGAGTCCAGCGGCAAGGTGGCAGGACGCAACTTCATCGTGCTCGGCCTGGTGACCGGCCGTACCGTCGGCACCTTGTTCAACTATCCCCCCGCCGATGCCGGTCTCGGCGCCGACATCGCGCGCCAACTCGCCGCGATCCATAAAGTGCCAATCAGCGCGCTGCCCGACGTCACGGGCCCCGACGTGCCGCTGGTCGAACGCATTCATGAAGAGATCGCCATCGCGCGCCGATTCTGGGATGCGCTGGGGCGTTCGTCAACGATCATGGAAGAAGGGTTTCGCGCGCTCGAACGTCATCTGCCGTTGGCGGACAGCAGCGTGCGCTGCCTGGTGCATGGCGATTTCGGTCTGCACAACATCATGGTCGAACACGACAAGGTCAGTTCCATCCTCGATTGGGAGTTCGGCAAGCTTGGCAATCCTGCCGATGATCTGGGGTATTTCCACGACACGGCCGATCACTTGATGGGCTGGGACAATTTCCTTGCCGAGTACGAGCGGGCAGGCGGCATCGTACCGCCGCCGGAACAGGTCCAGTTCTACCGCCTGCTGGCGCTGGTGCGCGTGTGCACGCTGGCAAATCAGGCCGACGCGGCTTTTTGCGCAGGTGTGATGACACGCATCCAGTATGCCCCGCCGGGCAGCTATTTCCTGCGTGGCATCATGGCCAAGCTGGGGCGCATGGTCGAGCGTCTCGGCTGACGCCGCTAATCTCCAGTGACGGAGGACAACACATGAAGAGCGACGACCTTAGTCCCGAGCAAGCCTGGCAGGAGTTTCTGGCGATCCTCTCGACGGGCCCCGATCGCATGCGGAAATCCCAATGCGACCCTGACGACGCACTGGTCAGTTTCGAAAGCTTCAAGTACCTGATGATCGGGCTCTGCCACGGTATCAACATGACCATGTTCGCCGATCCTGACTTTCCGGTCTGGTTGCCGGGGCCCCATTACCCGATCGGCTATGCCGGCCCCAACCCCGATGCCACCTACTACTACACGCAGGTAAATCCGGCGGGCGTCTACCGCCTGTGGGGCAAGCGCAATTCGGTGCGGGTAGCCAGCACACAGGTGAGCAGCGACTGGTTCGGTGTCAGCTATCTTCAGGAGCTGCCTTTCGAGGTGCAGGAGAACCGATTGGGCAATCCCCGCCCGCTGGCAAGCTACGATTTTGACGAGCACATCGTGTGCGACGCGGATGGCGCATTTGAGATCATGCTGAGTAAAACGCGGCCCCACGGCTGGAGTGGCAACTGGTGGCAACTGGCACCCAATGCCTGCACGCTGCTGACGCGTTTTTTTGCCTACGACATCGAGCATGAAGTGGACCCCGAGATACACATCGAGCGACTGGATGGCCCGGCGCGGCCCTCACGCGCTGCGGGGTATCGTTACGGCAATGCTGTGAAGTCGGTGGCCCATGTCGCCGTCGAGATGTTGGGATTCTTTGCGGAACAGCTCGCGAAGCAAAGACGTGAGATGGGAATCAACCAGTTCAAGATCACGACCTTCGGCGGCGTGGGCTTCAGCAGCCAGGCGTATCTGCAGGCGCCCTTCACGATGGCCGACGATGAGGTGCTGATCGTCGAGACCGAGGTACCGAAGACCTGCCACTACTGGAACTTTCAGTTGTCTGACGAGCTATTCGCGCTTTTCGACTACGTCAACGTGCAGAATAGCCTGAACGGTTTTACCGCCCACATCGACAGCGACGGCAGGTTCCGTGCAGTGGTGTCATCACGAGATCCCGGCGTACATAACTGGCTTGACGCGGGTGGTCTTCTGAATGGTGTGGTACTGGGGCGCTGGACCCGTGCCGACAGCCACCCGGTGCCGCTGATCAGGCGCGTCAAGTTCGAAGAGCTGCGGGCAGAACTGCCCGCCAGCACCCGATATGTCACGCCCCAAGAACGACGTGCGGAATTGAAAAAGCGGCGCAACAGTTACTTGAAGCGGCTGCGCATGTAATCACCAAGGCATGCTCACGACGTGCGGATGGACAACGAGAAAAGACAAATGACCCAACAAAAATACCAGGGCCACCAGTGGCTGCCTCCACGGCGTCCCGAGTGGGTGCAGCGCGTAAACGAAGAAGGTTATTGCATGGACATCAGCGGCGTGGTGCCGCTGGACGAAAAGTCGCTGCTCGATTCAGCCATGCGAACCACCGGTCTTTCGGATTTCGGCAGTGAAGAATGGCGCGAACCTTTCAGCATCCTGGTGCGTTCGCTGGAAGAGGATGCCGATCTCAACCTCATGGGCCGGCTGCGAACACGTTCGGAATTGCTGCACTCTCTGGAAGCACGCCTGCAGATCGAGGAAACCTACAAGCGACATCCGGAAATCGAGGACGAGGAGATCGTTCAGCCGATCATGGTGGTCGGTCAAGGGCGGTCGGGCACGTCGTTCCTGATCAATGTGCTCGCTGCCAATCAGGACAATGGGGCTCTGCTGCACTGGGAAGCCATGTTTCCGTGCCCGCCGCCGGAGAAGTCGACGTATCTGACGGATCCGCGCATCGACAGCGCACACAGGCTCATTGACCAGTGGAACCGTGTTACGCCGACCCTCGAGTCAATGCACGAGTTCGCCGGCCGCGTGCCGACGGAGGATTGCGAAATCATGGCGATCAGTTTCATGGCACCGACCTGGTTCGATGCGCTCGGCCAGGTAGTGAGCTACGATGCCTACATGATGCAGAAGGACATGACTGAAGCAATGCAGTACCACAAACGCGTATTGAAACTCTTGCAGTGGAAGAACCCGCGCCAGCACTGGGTGTTGAAGGATCCAATGCATCTGGACCGTCTGGCGACTGTGTTGAAGACATATCCGGATGCCTGTTTTGTCTGGCCACACCGCGACCCGGTACGGGCATTGGCGTCGATGATCAGCATGTGCGGCACCTGCCAATGGGGCCGTAGCGACAACCCATTCAAGGGCGGCTCATGGGAGTATCTAACCGATGCCAGTTTCTCGGCATCACGACTGAATGCCGTGATTGATGTGCTGGAGTCGGGTGTCGTCCCGCAAAAGCAGATGCATCACCTGCTTTACCGCGATCTGGTTGGAGACACGATGGCGACGATTGAGGACATGTATCGCCATTTCGATATCCCTCTGAGCGAGGATGGCCGCCGCAGCATGGCGCAATACCTGCTCGACCAACCGCGTGACGCACGATCGGTGCACAAGTTCAACGCCGGATCGGCAGAAAATGTTGGCAAGGCGCGCCAAGCCTACAAGCGCTATCAGGATCACTTTCAGATACCCAGCGAGTAAGCCCGTACCGATATGTTTCGCCCCACCAAAATAAAACATTATCTGGCACGCATGCGGCAACGCGGATTTGCCGCGGAGATGGTGTTGGCGGGGTCGCAGATCGATGCAGAAAAACTGGACAACCCAAGCTATCTGATCGATGTCTGGCAGTCACAGAAGGTGTTGTCGAACATGATCCGGCTCACGGGAAACGATGCGCTCGGGTTTGAACTCGGACAGGAGATCGAGTTCGCCGATTTCGGCATCGTCGGATATGCGCTGATGTCCTCACGCAGCATGCGCGACGTGATCAAGCTGTGGTCGTCCTATTGCCACTCGCTGGTGGGCGTCATGCTCAAGATCGATCTTGAGGAGAAACCGGAAGAATGGCGCGTGACCTTCATCGAGGTCGTGCCAATGGGGTCCCTTCTGCGCTTTTGCGTGGAGGAAAACCTGACCTTCGGGCAATGGATCGGCGAGAGCGTAGTTGGCCAGCAAATCTGCTACTCCAGCGTCGAACTTGCCTATCCGCCGCCGCCGCACAGAGAGCTGTACAGGAAGATTTTCAAGACCGACCAGATCGTCTTCGATGCGCCGGTGAGCGCAGTCAACGTGATCAGCCCCTCCATCGAGATCATCGCCGCAGAAAACAAAAGCGGCGAACTGTTCGAGATCTGCCAGCAATACTGCCAGCAGGTACTGCGCCAGATCACCGCCGAGCGCCCGTTGGCACTGCAAGTGCGAAACCACCTGCTACGCAACTCCGGACAGATTCCCGGCCTCGATGAAATCGCACGCAAGTTGAATTGCAGTACGCGCAGCCTGCGCCGCCACCTGCTGGCCGAAGGGGTGACCTACCAGCAACTGGTCAACGAGTTCCGCTGTGATCTGACCAAGGAATACCTGAAGTCGTCCCACCTGACCAATCAGGAAATCGCCTTCCTGCTGGGATATCAGGACGTCAAGGCATTCCTGCGGGCGTTCAAGATGTGGACCGGTACAACGATCAGCGCCTACCGGGCGGGCTCATCCGGCACATAAGTTACGAGTCGTCACCGCCAAGGATACGATTACCCCCTGCCCGTTTGAACACCCGTTCAAACAGCCGATGTACGCTGGCATATAAACACCAACCTGAATCGGCTTGATTCACCACTACAATAAGCAGCAAGTACAAGAGGGAGACTTGGAATGACCCAAAGAATAATCATCGTCGGCGCTGGTGTCAGCGGCATTGCTGCCGGTGTGGAGCTCAAGCAGCGCGGCTACGACGTTACCCTGCTGGACAAGAACGACTATATCGGCGGCCGTGTCAGGTCCCTCACCAAGAACGGCTTCACGATGGAAAAGGGTGCCAGCATCCTGCCTTCCAAGTATGTCCATATCGTCAATCGCCTGCAGGCGATGAATCTGTCTCATCTGCTTCAGCCCGGCGGTTCCGTCGTCGGCTTTGCCCGCGACGGAAAGATCCACTGCATGGATTCGGCACGCATGATGATTGATGGCATTACGACACAACTCATCTCGTGGCCGTCGAAGATGGTGATGATCAAAATGATGCTGGACAACATGCGCATCACGCCGAAGCTGAGTTTCGAGGATGGCAGCCTGTGCGCCGAATACGATACCGAGACGGCTGCCGCATATTGTGACCGTCGCCTGAACGCCGAGTTGAAGGAATACATCGTCGATGCGACGCTGCGTGGCATGCTCGGCACCCAGGCCGAGATCAACTCGGTAATCGACTTCTTCTTCTCCTACAACAATGTCATCGGCAGCAAGTTGTACGGCATGGTGGGTGGCATGGGTACCTTGCCAAATGCGCTTGCCGAGGCCGCCAAGCTCGATATCCGCCTGAACACGCAAGTCAATGAAATAGTGGAACGCAATGGCCGCGTCTCCGTGTCGTATACCGGACCGGAGGGCGAGCGCAATGAAGAAGTTGATGGTGTCGTGATGACATTGCAATCGAAGCAGGCATACAAGCTGCTGCCATCGTTCCCGAAACATTCTCTCGACTTCATGCGCGACGTTCCCTACACCACGGCGATCAGCGTGAATCTGCCACTGTCGTCGCCGCCGCCGAACCAGAAGTCCTTCGTCATCCAGATCCCGAAATCGGTGCACCCCGATCTCTTCGCCATCGTGCTGGATCACAACAAGGCGCCGGGGCGCACGCCGCCGGGCAAGGGCATGGCCAGCCTGTATGCAATGTCGGCCTGGTCAGAAAAACTGATCACCATGGATGACGATACCGTCGTGAAACTGAATCTCGAGGCCGCCGAAACCGTAATGCCTGGCCTCTCGAACCTGGTGGAGTTTTCCAACGTGAATCGCTGGCACGACGTGATCGTCTACAGCAGGCCCGGCTTGTACAAGGAAACCGGAAAATTCATCGCCGGCCTGGACCCGAAGAGCCGCATCAAACTGGGTGGCGACTACTTCTCCTGTTCCAACATGAACACGGCTTTCGCTGGTGGCGAGCGCGCCGCCAAAGAGCTGGCAAAGACCCTCTCCGGCGGCTAAAGGGACTTTAACCGGGATGGAGTCGACCGATGTTGAGCGCATCCTGGATGTGGCCGCGCAGCTGTTTGCCGACAATGGCTACGACGGAACGGGTATCCGCGAGATAGCGACCCTTTCCGGAACGCCGGCTCCTTCGATCTATTACCACTTCAAGTCCAAACAGGAGCTCTATCGCGAGGCCTCGGCGCGCAAATATGAGGAGGCTTATGAAAAAGTCGAATTCGCAATTGACAACTGCCATGAACCAGCGGCAAAATTGGAAGCGCTTGTTTCCACGCTGTTCGACCTCTTCATTGATGACCGTGTGCTTTTCCTTCTGATGCAGCGGGACATCGTCGACTCGGCGGTACTTCGGGCACGTTCGGTGATGAAGGGGCACTACCAGAAGAATCTCGGACTGCTCGAACGATTGCTGACCGAAACCGCCGGACACGCCGTTGACCAACGTGCCGTGTTCACCATCGCTTCACTGATACTTGGCTATTGCGAACTATCGACCATTACCGACGGCGTTGCCAACCATCAGGACAAACACTGGTACATGCAGCAAAAACAGCATCTGTGCCAGCAGGTGCAACTGCTTTGTGCCAATATCGCTTCAACGTAAAAACCAAAAGGGGAGTCCCATGTCAAATCTGGAAATCATTCGAACTTTCGAAGTTGTCAGCCTCATCCTGTATATCGCGGCGATCATCTGGTCAGTCCGCAGCCGCAACCCCTATTGGTTCGGCCTGGTCATCGGCGCCACGCTGGTCTTTGCATTCGACTGGCACTGGTCGGGCAGGGGCTTTTTCAACGCCACCTTCAATCCCGAATTGAGCAACTTCCCTGGCCTGGAAAGCTTTGGCCTGGCCGCGCCGGGCAGCGTGCCGCCAGTCATGGAACCGTGGTCAATCTGGCTCAATTACGGGCTGGGCTTCGGGCCCGCGATTGCGATGTTGCTGATGGCGACCCCGGCATTGAAAAAGACGTTCGGCGCTGCGCACTACCTCGTTGTGTTTCTCTGCGGCGTGGTCGGTGTGGCCGCCTACGAGGTCCCCGTTGTCCACATCATCCACGCATGGACTTACCACCAGAAGCCTGAGCATCTGTTCTTCGGCTTCCCCTACTCCAACTTCTTCATGGGCGGAAACCTGATTTTCTGGCCCTATCTGTTTGCCCGTTGCCTGCGTGACTGGATTCCAATGCCTGAAAAGCCCGGCATCTCTCTTGCCTCACCGGTCACCTGGAAGGGAATCGCGATGGGTTGCATGGCCATGTGGAGCGGCTTTTATGTGGCCGGTGCGCTGCAACTGTTCTGGTATACCAATACAGTACCCTGGATCGAAGTGGGTCGCCCGCTCTAGGCGACATCCGAACCTTGATGCCTAAGCAACTCCCCAGGCAGACAGCTGAAAAAGGACGGGCAGCGGAAGAAATCGCTGCCCGTTTTCTTGTTCGACACAAACTCAAAATCCTCGAACGCAACTATCGCGTTCGCGGCGGCGAGATCGACCTGATCTGTGAGGATGGCAGAACCACGGTATTCGTCGAGGTACGCCTGCGCACCAGCCAGCAGTTTGGCGGTTCGGCGGCAAGCATCACTTCCAGCAAACAGGCCCGGCTGGTATTGGCCGCACGGCACTGGCTCCTGGCACATGGGGAACGGGATTGTCGTTTTGACTGCGTGTTGATGGACGCGGCGGATGAATCACGGATCGAATGGCTCAAGAATGCGTTTGACGCGGAATAAGCTGTTCGTAGCGATTCTTGCACTGGCGTGTTTTGCGGCACAGGCGCAAAGCGTCCGCATGCTGGTGCAAAGCTCGCCACTGGCCGGTTTCGCTCACTACAGTGCCAATGCGAACTTCGAGGACATCAAGGTCGGCGACCCGCTCACGCTGATCAGGGAACCTGACAACGCATTCGATGTCTATGCAGTGCGTGTTGATTGGCACGGCATCAAGCTGGGCTACTTGCCGCGCAAGGAAAACCATGCGGTTGCAGCAGAGATGGACCGGGGTGGAAAAGTCGAAGCCCGTGTCGCTCGATTGCGACACCATCCCAATCCGCGCGAACGACTGCTGATCGAGGTATTTGCCGTGCTATGAAGCGCTTAATCGACGCCAGTGTGTCATGGGCGCAAGTTAAAATCGGCCATCGTCCTGAACGACATTGACATCATGAGCATTGAACAACGCATCCGGCAGCAATTCGAAGACAGCATCAAAACCAAACAAGCCTCGACGTCGGCAATGGCGGAGCCCATTTCGCGCGGCATTGATGTCATGGTTTCCAGTCTCAGGGCAGGCGGCAAGATCATGGCTTGCGGCAATGGAGGGTCGGCTGCCGACTCACAGCACTTTGCCGCCGAACTACTCAACCGTTTTGAGCGCGAGCGTGCGCCACTTGCCGCGATTGCGCTGACAACCGACACGTCGACGTTGACCTCGATCGCCAATGACTACCGCTACGAAGAAGTATTTTCCAAACAGGTGCGCGCACTAGGAAAAAAAGGTGATGTTCTGCTTGCCATTTCCACCAGTGGCAATTCGCCCAACGTGATGGAAGCGATCAAGGTGGCGCACGAGGCTGGTGTCACCGTGGTTGCGCTCACCGGCAAAGCGGGCGGAAAAATTGCAGGCATGCTGCGCGCCGGCGACGTGCATCTTTGCGTGCCCGCCGACCGTACTGCGAGAATTCAGGAAGTCCATTTGCTGACATTGCATTGCCTTTGCGATGGCATTGACCATCTCATTCTGGGAGAACCCTCATGAAATCATCGCGTATTGCCACCTGGATTTTGTTGGCTGCCTTGATGCCCACCCTCGCCGGCTGCTTCGGAGCGGCCGTGGTCGGCGTAGGCGCAGGGGTTTTGATGGCTTCTGACCGACGTCCGTCAGAAACCTATATCACTGATGAAGGTATCGAATTGCGTGCCGGCAATGCGGTCACGGAGAAATTTCATGACAAGGTTCATGTCAACATCACCAGCTACAACCGTACCGTGTTGATCACTGGCGAGGTGCCCGATGCCGCCACCAAAGCAGATGTCGAGCAGATCGTTGCCGCACGGCCGAATGTCAAGGCGACGCAAAACGAACTACGGATTTCGGGCCTCAGCAATCTTGGCGCTCGCAGCAATGACAGCCTGATCACCTCGAAGGTCAAGGGCCGATTTGTTGATTATGGCAAGTTCTCTGCAAATCTGGTGAAGGTGGTGACCGAAGGCGGTACCGTCTATCTGATGGGTCTGGTAACACGCAACGAAGGTGACATGGCGACTCAGATCGCACGCGAAACTTCAGGAGCGCTGGCGGTCGTGCGCCTGTTCGACTACATCTCGGACGACGAAGCCAACCGTCTGGATCACCGACCACCCAGCGATGCTTCAAAGGCACCAGTTCGGCAATGAGCCACGTTGCACCTCCCGCACCGGGATTTGAATCCAAGTGCTGTGATCCGGCCCGGCTTGCCAGCCATATCGCGGCTCTGCCCCGCCCACTGGTATTCACCAACGGCTGCTTTGATATTCTGCATCGTGGCCACGTCACCTATCTCGCACAGGCGCGTGCCCTTGGCGCCAGCTTGATTGTGGCGGTCAATTCGGATGCCTCAGTCAAGCGACTTGGCAAGGGTGATGACCGCCCGGTCAACACACTCGATGACAGAATGGCAGTGCTGGCAGCGTTGGAATGCGTAAGCCTGGTGACCCTTTTTGAAGAAGACACCCCGCTTGCCCGCATTCTCGAAACACGCCCCGACATTCTGGTAAAAGGTGGCGACTGGCCGGTCGAAAAGATCGTCGGTTACCGTGAAGTCGTCGAATGGGGCGGCACGGTGCACTCCATCCCCTTTATCCACCAGCGCTCCACAACGGCGCTGATGGAAAAAATCCGCAAGCTGTAAATCAGGCGGTTGTCTTTTTGATGATCGTCTCGCGCACGATCGCCAGATGCGAGCGCAAGGTGTAGAGCATGTCGGAGAAGGTAAGCGGGATCGGAATGCGGTTGATGCTGCGCTCGATGGCGTCAAGTTTTTCCAGCCACTCGTCTTGCGTATGTCGCGACGGCTCGGAAACAACATCTGCTTCCAGAAACTTGAGTTCGCCATAGCGCCGATAGATTCGCGAACGCACGCGCCAGCCATAAATGGTCGGTGCGAAGCGCACCACCGGAATCAGAATCGCAAACAGCGGAATCAGCATCACCACGAGGCGATCAATAAGCGTCGCGGCCCAGAACGGCAAATACCGTTGCAGAAATGGCTTGCCCGACTTGTAGTACCGTTCAGCCTCCGGCGCCAAGGGAAAATCAACGCCCAGCGATTTGGGAAAATCTCCCGGGCGGTGAAAAATGCCGGGGCGCCCATGCACCTCCTTGATCGCCTGCAGCAGCAGGTCAATATGTGCCGGGTGGGTCGTCGAGCGCACGACAACCGTTGCCATGGGTGCCACCATGGAGATTTCGTGATTGGGAATATCTCGCACCAGATCAACCGCGCCCTCGGGCAAGACCACGCTCGACAGATAAGGGAAGGTCCGCACATAGGTTTCCGCATTGCCAAGACTCATTACCTTTATGCCGGGGGTGTAGAGCAGCACCCATACGGCAGCAGATTGGGTCGGACCAACGACGAATGCCGCATCAACCTTGTGGCTGGCCAGCGCCTCGACCACTTCCAGCCCGCCAATATCGACCAGCTTTGTCGCACCGTTGTCCATGTTGTTGGCATGCAGCACGTCCATGGCCAGTTGCCGCGTACCACTTCCCACGCCGCCAACAGCGATGCGGCGGCCCTTGAGCGCTGCGACATGTTGAAGAGGCTCCGGTGCAATGCCTTCACGATAAAAAATCCACAGCGGCTCGTAATAAAGGGCGCCCAGTGACGCTAGGCCATCCCCTTCTATTGATTCTCCGGTTCCCCCCTGGACAAAGGCGGCATCAACGGACTCGCCTGCATCTCGCAACAACTTGATATTTTCAATCGCCCCTGTCGTCGGACGTTCTACCAGCTTGATGCCGTATTTATCAAAGACCTGCTTGTACTCGGCTGCATAGCGCTGATAAGCACCGCCGGCGCCGCCAGTGGCAATCACCAGTTGCCTTGGTGGAGCCGGCTGTATGAATTGCGCTGCTACCCAGAAGCTGCCGACAATCAGAACCAGCGCGATGACCAACACCATGGCGATATCGCGACGGGATCTGGAATGGATGCGGTTGAAAAATTGGTGGCGGTTCATGGCAGACCTTGACGATAGCCACGATGGTATCTGATTGTTATCCGGCTTTGACAGCTCGCGATCCAGCCAGATCCTTGGTGTCCGATGACGACTGTCTTACAAATCAGCCGGGCATGGTGAAGGAACTCAGAGATATTTGATCCCGGCAAGCTTTTCTGACACTGACCACAATTGCGCGGCGACATCCTTGTCCAGCGCCTGGCTCCTTGGTGTTTCCAGTACCGCCGGTCCGCGAAAACGGAAGTAAGCCGGGCCGTAATATTCACCACCGCGCGCATGGGGATCAACCGCCGCACGCAAGGTAGGCAAGGAACCGGCATCCACCGACTGCGCAAACAGGGCGCCGAATGCCCCGATCAGTGTCACATGCCGGCTGAGTTCGGTGTTGGTTCCGCCTGGATGGGCAATCAGGGATACCGTGGTACTGCCGGTTTTCTCAAGGCGGCGCTGCAGTTCCAGCCCGAACATCATGCAAGCCAGCTTGCTCTGCGCGTAGCTGGGCCACCGCGAAAAACCGCGTTCAGCGTTGAGATTGTCAAAATCGATCTTGCCACTGCGATGGGCAATGCTTGACAAAGACACGACGCGCGATCCCGGCGTTTTGGTGATGAGCGACAAGAGCAGGCCGGTCAGCAAAAAGTGCCCGAGGTAATTGGCTTCGAACTGCAACTCGAAATCATCAGCCGTAATGGTCCTCGGCGGCATCATCACGCCGGCATTGTTGATCAGGATATCGAGACGGTCGAATTCGCTTGCAAAGCGTGCGGCAAACGCACGCACCGAGGCAAGACTGGACAAATCAAGTTCGCTGACCCGGACATCTGCGCCCGGCACTGCAGCGCGAATTCCAGCCGCTGCGGCATTGGCCTTGTCCAGGCTGCGGCAGGCCATCACGACCGTCGCATGTTTCTCGGCCAGCATGCGTGCATTGGATAGACCAAGACCGGTGTTGGAACCCGTAACGATGCATACCCGGCCGCTCTGGTCCGGAACATCGGCGAATGACCATGCCATGCTTCAATCCCCCGGGATCAGAACGGAATATCGTCCTCAAAATCCGCAATGCTGGATGCGGCCTGTGGTGCGGGGCGCGAAGCGGGAGCACTGGACCGCTCGCTGCGGTCCATGTCGGGGCTGCCACCACCTTCGCGCCGGCCCAGCATCTGCATGGTATCGGCCACGATCTCGGTCGCGTAGTGATCCTGCCCATCCTTCTGGTATTTGCGGGTCTTCAGCGCGCCCTCAATATAGACCTGCGATCCCTTCTTCAGGTATTGGCCGGCAATTTCGGCCAGCTTCTTGAAGAACACCACACGGTGCCACTCGGTGGCTTCCTTTTTCTCGCCCGTGGTTTTGTCCTTCCAGCTGTCGGTCGTGGCAATGGTGATGTTGGTCACCGCATCGCCGCTTGGCATGTAACGGACTTCGGGGTCCTTGCCCAGATTGCCGATGAGAATTACCTTGTTGATTGACGCCATGATGTCCCCTTCAGTCCTATCCAATTTGACAGGGCAGTATGCCACAGGGTGGAGCTCGCCACGTGAGCCAGGCTGCGCCCGGACAGCCGGCCCGCTTCATTGGTAAAATGCATCCATCCCACCCACAATTGCAGTATTTCCCGGAGGATAGGCATCAATGCATTCCAAAGTATTCCCTGACGCCCATTGCGCGTTGAAGGGCGTTCTGTCCGATGGCATGACCATCGCGGCAGGTGGGTTCGGCCTCTGCGGCGTACCCGAAAATCTGGTTGTCGCCCTGCGCGATTCCAATGTCAAGGATCTCACCGTCGTTGGCAACAATGTCGGCTGCGATGAGCATGGCATGTGGCTGGTGCTGGCCAACAACCAGATCAAGAAGGTGCTTGCTTCCTACGTCGGCGAAAACAAGATCCTCGCCGAACGCTTTCTCAACGGCACCATTGAAATCGAATTCAACCCGCAGGGCACGCTGGCCGAGCGCATGCGTGCGGGCGGTGCGGGCATCCCTGCCTTCTACACCCGTACCGGTTACGGCACCAAGGTCGCCGAGGGCAAGGAAACGCGCCAGTTCAACGGCGAGTGGTATGTGATGGAAACCGGCATCGTCGCCGACGTCTCGCTGGTCAAGGCCTGGAAGGGCGACACCGACGGCAATCTGATCTATCGCAAGACCGCGCGCAACTTCAACCCGATGATCGCCACCTGCGGCAAGGTGACCGTGGCCGAGGTCGAGATCCTCGTCGAGCCAGGCGAACTCGACCCCGACCAGATCCACACCCCCGGTATCTTCGTCGACCGCATCATTAAAGGTACGAACTACGTGAAACATATCGAACGTCTGACCACGACCCCGCGTCCCGGCCAGGCAGCAAAGGAGTAAACGGATGGCCTGGACACGTGAAGAAATGGCTGCCCGCGCGGCAAAGGAACTGAAGGACGGTTTTTACGTCAATCTTGGCGTCGGCATCCCCACCATGGTGGCAAACCTGATTCCGGAAGGCATGAAGGTGACGTTGCAAAGCGAAAATGGCATGCTTGGCATGGGCCCTTTCCCCTATGACGATGAAGTCGATCCCGACCTGATCAACGCCGGCAAGCAGACCATCACCGAACTCAAGGGTACAAGCTACTTTTCGTCGGCCGACAGTTTCGGGATGATCCGTGGCGGCCACATCAACCTCTCCATCCTTGGTGGCATGCAAGTCGCGCAAAATGGCGACCTCGCCAACTGGATGGTGCCGGGCAAGATGATCAAGGGCATGGGCGGCGCAATGGATCTCGTGGCCGGCGTACCGCGTGTCGTCGTGGTCATGGAACACAACGAGAAAACCGGCGCACCCAAGTTCAAGAAGGAATGCTCGTTGCCGCTTACCGGCAAAGGCGTCGTGGACTTGTTGATCACGGAACTCGGGGTGTTTGAAATTGATCGCCGTGGCAATGGTTCGACACTGATCGAACTCGCCCCGGGCATTAC
>CANJXH010000030.1 GCA_947478755.1 Betaproteobacteria bacterium
CGCTTGATGACTCGCTCTGATCTGGTCAACATCCTGGCGGCGCGGCTCGAGATTCAGGAAACCTATCGACTTCATCCCGAAATCGAAGACGAGGAAATCGTCAAGCCGGTGATGATCGTGGGGCAGGCACGAACCGGGACGTCGATGTTGCTGAATGTCCTGTCGCAGGACCTTGATAACGGCTCGTTGCGGCATTGGGAATGCATGTACCCCTGTCCGCCGCCGCAAAAGGAAAACTATTTCACCGATCCACGCGTGGCGCGAGCCGATCACTTGGTCGAACAATGGAACCGGGTCAACCCGGAGATGGTGTCCTGCCACGAGTTCAACGCACTGGTGCCGACAGAGGCTTCTCACGCCATGACGCTGAATTTCACAGCCGGCCCTTTCCTCGCCCTGCTGGGCCAGACACCGTCGCATGTCGCCTTTCAGCAAAAGCAGGGGCTCGGTGCCGGCTTGCGCTACCAGAAGCGCCTGCTCAAGTTGTTGCAGTGGATGAACCCGCGCAAGCATTGGATACTCAAGGCACCGGACGCCATCCTCTACATGCCGGAACTGCTCAAGGTCTATCCGGACATGAACTTCGTCTGGACCCATCGTGACCCGCTGAAGGCCGCCGATTCTGTCATCAACATGTACGGCAATTGCATGTGGATACGCAGTGATACGCCGATGATCGCTGGCGTCCTGGACATGATGTTGAGCATCGATTTCGCTACCATGCTGCTCAATCAGCCGATCGAGTGGATGGAGGCTGGTGTCGTTCCCAAGGATCGCGTTTGCAATATCCGCTTCCATGACCTCGAAGAAAATCCGGTGGCCGAAATACAGGGCATGTATCGGCAGTTCGGGATGGAGATGACCGACAAAGCGCTGTCAGCCATGCACAAGTACATGGCTGACAACCCCCGCAGCGCGCGACCGGCTGCCAACTACAAACCGACCCGGAACGAGCAGCTGAGCGCCGAACGTCAGGCGATGAAGCGCTATCAGGACTACTTCAATATTCCGAGCGAGTTCTGAAGCCGGCGTAACAGCGCAACCGAAAGTAGAAGCAAAACTTATGGCGACGGCGTCAGATATGGCGGGCAAATCATCGGCGTCACTGGAACGGCCTGCATGGGTCAGGCGTTTGAACGAAGAAGGCGAATGCATGGACATCAGCGGTGTCGTGCCGCTCGATGAAAAATCCCTGCTTGAGTCGGCGATGCGAAGTACCGGTCTGTCCGACTTCGGTAGCGATGAATGGCGCCAGCCGTTCCATGTGTTCGTCAACGCGCTGGAAGACGAAGCCCAGCTCAATCTGATCGGAAGATTGCGCACCCGCTCCGAAATCCTGCAACTGCTTGAAGCAAGGTTGCAGATCGAGGATACCTTCAAGCGCCATCCGGAAATCAATGACGAACAGATCGTGCAGCCGATTGTTGTTGTCGGCCAGGGCCGTTCGGGAACCTCCTTTCTCATCAATGTCCTGGCATCGAATCCGGAAAACGGCGCACTGTTGCAGTGGGAATGTGTGTTTCCCTGTCCGCCGCCGGAAAAAGCGACCTATCGCAGTGACCCGCGCATTGACAAGGCGCATGAACTGATCCGGCAATGGTTTCGCGTGACACCCGAAATGTCGACGATCCACGAGTTTGATGCGCGGTTGCCGCAGGAGGATGTGCATATTCTGTCGATGTGTTTCATGGCGCCGCAGTGGCTTGGCCTTTACGGACAGGTGCCGAGCTACCACGCCTGGATGGCGACGCAGGACATCATGCCGGCTCTGCACTATCACCAGCGCGTGCTCAAATTGTTGCAGTGGAAGAATCCGCGTCAGCGCTGGGTGTTGAAGAACATCGCCTTTCTTGACCAGATGGATATGCTGCTCAAGATTTATCCCGCTGCCTGCCTCGTCTGGCCGCATCGCGATCCAGTGCGTGCGGCAGCGTCGATGGGCAGCGCGATTGCGGTCACCCTGTCTGGGCGCAGTGATCATGCGCTGGCGAGTGCCGACTATGAATTCGTTACCGACCCGCAGCATGTAGCGAACAGATTGAACAAGGTCATCGACCAGCTTGATGCCGGCGTGGTGCCGCCAACCCAGTTGTTCCATATGCATTATCACGACCTGGTCAATGATCCGTTGCGCAAGATCGAGGAGATGTACTGCCACTTTGGCATCGCCTTGAGCGATGCGGGCCGACAGTCAATGTTGCAATATCTGAACGACAACCCGCGCGACGCAAGAGCCCCACATCGCTTCAGCCTCGGCCCGGACGCGGCAGTGAAAAAGGCGCGTCGGGTGTTTCACCGTTACCAGCAGCGTTTTGGCATTGCAGACGAATGAACAAGGAGATGAATATGGAAAGCAAATCACCGGTATTGAAAGCAGCATGGGACAAGTTCAATGCCAGCATGGAAAATGCCCGCCAGGCGATCGAGGCAACTCCGCGTTTCGACAACCCGGAAAATCGTGCTCAGGCGTATTACGCCTTGATGGAAGCGCAGGCGATGGCCTACAACTGGGTCGTGGCGCCGCGACTCAACCACCCCCGTATCTTCAGCCATACGGCGTGGGCCACCTATCTGTTTACCCTGGGCGGCAATTGCCCGGATATCTACTACAGCATCCTGCCACTGGATGGTCGTCACACCTACCGCGTGCGCGGTCGCCATGGCGATGTTCGCCTGATGCTGATGCAGGTGCTCAACAGGCCGATGGGTGTTGAAGGTTCCAAGTGCACCGGCAATTTTGAATTCGCCAAAAGCGACAGCGGCAAGGACGAGATCGACATCATTCTCAGCCCTGCCGAGCCCAAGGACAACAAGGCGAACTGGATCCCGCTTGATCCGGATTCCGATCTCAACATGATCGTCATGCGGCGCTTCCTGCTTGACTGGCGCGAGGATCCCGGCGAACTCGAGATCGAGATGATCGGAGAACTCGATGACTACAACGAGCTCGACGAAAGCAGGATTGCCCGGCGCATCGAGATGGCAGCCGACTTCAGCCTTGCCATGATCAAGAGCTGGGCCATCGGCCTGTGGGAGTTCATGATGCAACTCGGCGGCGGCAAGGTTAACGAGTGGGTCGAAATACCCGGCCAGATGATGGCGGCGATTGCCGGTAGCGCGACCTGCAACTACGTATTCCTGCCTTTCGTGATCAAGCCCGACGAAGCGGTGATCGTCGAGATGGATGTACCCGTCGGTAGCGCCTACTGGTCATTCCAGACCTTCGATGCATGGGGCAAGTCGCTCGACTACATGCACAACCAGACCGATATCAACATGGGGCGCGCCGTCATTGACAACGATGGCAAGGTCAGGGCCGTCATTGGCTCCAGCGATCCGGGCGTTGCCAATTGGATGGATGCGATGGGGCGCCATCAAGGCATTTGCGCCTTGCGTAACTATCGTTCCCTGACCTTTACGACACCCACCGCCAAGGTGGTCAAAGCAGTCGATGTGCGCAAGCATCTCCCCACCGATACCAGACTGGTGACTACGGAAGAGCGGCGCAAGATCGTCGGCAGCAGAAGACCCGCCATCCTCGATCTTTATCGCGGTTGAAGCACGGCGACAATACTTTCACTTGAAAATCACCAACACTTACCAAAGGAGAATCCTCATGGCGCAAGCGACCGAAGACAAGCCGTTTTTTCTGACCCAGAACCGCGGGTTTGCGCCCATCTCGGCGAAGGATGATCTGCTGCATCCCGAAAGCTTCAAGGGCGTGACGGCCGATTCCGCCACCGAGACCCAGTACTTCGGCTTCAGCGTCCCCGAGGCCAACATCCACGCGCTCTGCTACTTGTGGCATCGCCCCAACCTGCGCATTGTGACGGGCGGCGCCTGGGTATGGCAGGGAATCAAGCCTTTTGCGGTTCAGTCTGAACTGTTTGACATGCGCACCTTCATGAATGATTCGGTGCTGAAGAACGACCTGCATGAGTATCGATTCGTCAATGGCTACGGTGTCAAGGTGCTGGAACCGCTGAAGCGTTTTCACATGACCTATTCCGACCCGGTGCGGCAAAACTCCTTCGACCTGATTCAGGAGGCCGTATCCCCGGCCGTGATGTTTGCCGATGGCAACCATTTTGAGCAGACCATGAAGGTGACGGGCGACCTCGTGCTGCGTGGCAAGCAGTACAAGGTGAACTGCTACAGCGTGCGTGATCGTTCCTGGGGCAAACCGCGACCCGAGGACATCATGCCGGTACCGCCAAATTCATGGATGACCGGCGCATTCAACGACGGCTTTTCCTTTAACTGCAATGTACTCGACCAGGCCAGCGGCAATCCCGAGCTGAAAGGCGCCATGGCCCTCGGCGATGACCAGACCGTCAATGGCGGCTGGCTCTATCGTGACGGCAAGGTGGGCCTGATCGTCAAGGCGAACAAGCGCGTGGCACGGGCACCCGGTACGCTGATGCCGGCTGGCGTGGAGTTCGAGGCGACGGATGAGTTCGGTCGTACCATCCATGTCCGCGGCACGCTCGTGGCTGCCAGCACCTGGCAGACCTGGGGCAACGTCAATATGATGATAGCGTTGATGCGCTGGGAGTGTGAGGGCATGGTGGCCTACGGTGATTGCCAGGAAGCCCTCTGGAACGACTACTACAACTACATGGCCTCGCGATGAGACTCAACGATTCCGGGCTTTACCTGTCACTGATGCTGGAGACGCTGCAAACCACCATCGCGCCTGAGCTGCAGTCGCCGACAGCCCAGGTGGCCAACGCCATCATGCAGAACTGCCTGAAGGAACTGCTACGTCGCGAGAGCAAGACGCCTGCACTGCTGGCCGAGGCCAATCGGCAGGGTTTGGCCTTGCTGGAGGAGATGCGCAAAACGCTGCCAGGTGAAACGCAGCCGCTGGCCGCAGGGCAGCAAGGTACGGCCGAGGCGACGGGCAAGATGCTGCAACAGTTGATTGACGACAATGCGGCGTTGACGCAGGAAATGACTCTGCTGTCGCGCGCACTGAGCATGCTGCCCGCCGGGCAGCGTCCCGATTCGGTGACCGGCCTGCTCAAACGTGCGGCGCAATGGGAACTGCAGTTTCATGTCGACCTGCTTTGGGAACTACCAGCGACCTCGGGCGTGAATGCGCAGCTTGACCCCCTGCCACTTGAGGTGCTGCAGCGGTTCCTGCGTTCGGTGCATCCAGACGGCCAAGGGGTGACAGTGAAGGACATGCAGCGCGCCGAGGGCGGCTCGGGCAAGCAGACTTTTCTGTTCACCCTGGTCGATGGTTCAGGCAGGGAATCCAGCCTTGTCGCCCGCAAGTCCGATTGTGTGCCGATGGTGACGCGCGACGCCTTCATCATCGAGCGCGAGTTCCATCTGCTGCTGGCACTGTCGCGGGCCGGCTACAAGGTGGCGAAGCCCCTCTGGCTGGGCAAGAACGTGCCAGAGACCGACGGCGATTTTTTTGTCATGGAGCGGGTGGCTGGTCGCATTCCCGGCACCTTCCTCGATGGGGCACAACAGATCCCCGAACGGTATCTGCTCGACCTTGCCGAACTGCTGGCCAGGCTCCACAACATCGAACTGGAAAAGTTCGATGACTACATCAGGCAGTTTGATTCTCCCGCACTTCTGGGGGAAACAATCGAGCAATGCTGCCACCGGACGATTGCCGAGTGGCGCACTTACGCAGCGGAGAGCAGGGAACAACCCCCATCGCCGGTCACCGAATATCTGATCGACTGGCTGGGTCGCAATGTGCCAAAACACAGCGGGCGCCCGGTGCTGGTCCACGGTGATTTCAATATACACAACATTCTTGGCCATGAGGGGCGCGTCAGCGGGGTACTGGACTGGGAATGTGCGCTGTTCGGCGCACCCGAGCAGGATCTGGCTTACATCCGTCCGCACATATCGAAGCACATCGACTGGGACCAATTCGTCGCGCACTACCTCAAGTCCGGTGGCAAGCCGCTCGATATCGCCACCTTCGATTTCTACAACGCCTTCGCCATCATGCGCATCCTGCACGGCGTGCTGCGCTCCGGCAGCAACCTGCTGACGCGCGCAACCAAGGACAATCGTCTGTTCATGATCCAGCTCGGGTACCTGCCGCAATTCATGGGCCTTGCGCTGGGCAGCACGACCGACTGAATCGGCTTGTACCAGCAACCCACATATAAAACATGCAAGGAGGAGAAGAAATGAATATCACCGCAGATGACGCAGAAAAGTTCCACACCACTGATGGCAATCCCTACTGGAACGAGAGCGCCTGGTTCTCCTTCCAGGTGCCGGAACGGGAACTGAATGGCTGGGTGTATTACTGGCACCGCCCCAACATGGGCGCCTCTTTTGGCGGTCTCTGCCTGTGGGACCGTACCAGCGAAAACGCGATGGACTGTGTGTATTTCGACTGGGACCTGCATCCTTGTTCGGCCGCGAAAGTGATGCACGATTTCAGCTGGGAGAGTGGCCTTACGTCGCAATGCATCGAGCCGCTTAACCAGTATCGATTCACCTACGACAACAATTACTGCAAGGCACAGCTCGACTGGAAGGCTTTCATGCCGCCGCATGCGAGTACTTTCAGCAAGAAATCATATGGCGATTTCGGTAACGGTCATTACGATCAGGGCGGCTACATCAAGGGCACCATCCAGCTTCCCTTCGAGACCATCGAAATCGATTGCCTGTCGCTGCGTGACCGTTCATGGGGGCCGCGCCAGGCGAGCAGCAATCCGCGAGTGAACTACAGCTGGGCGGTGGCATCCGAGAAGAGTTCCTTCTGCCTGGGCGCAATGGGCACCCATCCCAATGACAACGACCCGGTGATCGGCACGACCGAGCGCATCTGCTTCGGCCATGTGATGAAAGACGGCATCATCAGCGACGTGTTCGATGGCGAGCGCCGTGTGGTTGAGCGCGGTGCCGATGGTCGTCCGCTGAAGCTGACTTTGCAGTGCAAGGACGAACTGGGGCGCGAGTTCAATGCCACAGGGACCTGCGTCGCCTGGTTGCGCTTTCCCGGCCTTACCTTCATTGCCTACTGGTGGGGCATGGTGAAGTGGGAGTTCGACGGCCACGTCGCCTACGGTGAAGAACAGGAAGGCTGGGCGATGCAGGATTACCGTCGCTTCCGCCGCGGTACGGCGCTCGCGACAAAGTAGCGAAGTAGCAAAGGCTGGCCGCGTTATCGCGGTTTGCCTTTGCTGTCGTTCGCCAGGCCGCGCAAGGGGCTTGGTAATCCTCCGGCTTGGCCCCAAAATGCGGCCCATGAGCCAAACCGACTCCCGCCAGGCTATCCAGGGCCTGTATATCGTCGCCACGCCGATGGGCAATCTCGGTGACATCACGCTGCGTGCACTTGAGGTGTTGCGCACTGCCGATGTCATCGCCTGCGAAGACACTCGTCATGCTCGCCATTTGCTTGATCACTACGCCATCAAGGCACCGACCTTTGCCTTGCACGAGCACAACGAGAACGAGGCTGGCGCCAAGCTGGTGGACATGCTGCGCGCCGGCAAGTCGGTTGCCCTGATCACCGATGCCGGAACGCCGGGAATTTCAGACCCCGGTGCGCGTGCGGTGGCCGCCGCGCAGGCAGCCGGTTTCCATGCCGTGCCGCTACCGGGGCCGAGCGCCGCAATTACCGCCTTGTCCGCGTCGGGTCTGAATGACGCCAACTTCCTGTTTGCCGGATTCCTGCCAGCCAAGCCGGGTGCACGCAAGGCTGAGATTGCGCGGCTGAGACCGGTGGCAGCGGCGCTGGTGTTTTACGAAGCACCGCACCGGGTGGAAGAAACCATTGCCGATCTGGCCGCCCTGCTGGAGCCCGAGCGTCAGATCGTCATTGCGCGCGAACTGACCAAGCTGTTCGAACAGATCGCGCGCATGCCGATTGCCGACGCGCCGGCATGGCTGGCTGCCGACGACAATCACCGTCGCGGCGAGTTCGTGCTGATCGTCTCATCGCCACCACCGCGGATAGGGCTGGATGCCGAAGCCGAACGGGTGTTGCAATTGCTGGCAGCCGAGTTGCCAACCAAGCAGGCGGCGAAACTGGCGGCGGAAATTACCGGCATTGCCAAAAACCTGCTTTACGAGCGGGCCTTGCAATTAAAATAGCACGCTAAACCTAGAGGAGCAGCAATGAGCAACAACACTTGGGATTACATCATCGTCGGCGCTGGCCATAACGGCATGACAGCGGCCTGTACCCTGGCCATGGCGGGTAAGTCGGTACTGGTGGTCGAACAGCGCTTTATGCCCGGTGGCCTGTCGGTCAGCCATCCCTTCGTCAAAGAGGCACCCAATCACTACTTGAGCATTGGTGCCATGGATGATGCGCTGATGGCACACAGCCCGATGATTGACATGCTCAATTTGCGCCAATACGGCTACGATGCCGTGCCCATGAGTGCGCCCTACGGCTGGATGAGTGACGATGGCGATACGCTGCTGCTGCAAAAGAGTTTTGAGAAAACGGTCGAGGACATTCGTTACTTTTCTCCAAAGGATGCGCAGACCTATATTGACTATCGCGGTGTGATCGATTTCGTCATGGGGGGGCTTGAAAAGGTCATGCCCTACCATCCGGCGCATATCCCGAAGATGGAACTGCTGAAAATGCTGTTGCCGCTGGCGACGGATCGCAAGATGCGCAAGCAGCTCAGTCGCATGATTTCGATCTCTGCCTTCGAGATGTTTTCCGAGACCTTTGAATCGGAAGCGATGCGCGGCCTCTGGGCCTACTGGGCCTGCATGTTCGCACCGGCGACGGTACAGGGCAGCGGTGCCTTCATTGCGTCGTTCGGTAGCGTGCACCGCGCCGGCATCTTCCGCCCGGTCGGCGGCATGAGTGGCATGATCGGTTCGATGCAGAAGTGTCTTGAAGCTCACAGAGGCGAAATGCGTTGCAACAGCAAGGTCGACTCATTGTTGATGGACGAAGGTCAGGCAAATAAGCGCGTCAAGGGCGTGCGCCTCGTCGATGGCCAGGAGCTCTTTGCGAAACACGCGGTGCTCGCCAACTGTGCGCCGCAGGTGGCGCTGGGCAAGCTGCTGCCGGCCTCGGCCAAGGATCGCGATTTCGAAAACAAGATCAAATTCATTCCCGCCAACTCGGTGGCCGTGGCGCCGTTCAAGATCGACATGGCGGTCGGCGGCCCGCTGGGGTATCCGAAGGCGCAGGAAAAGCGCAAGAAGCGCGATGACATGGATGTGCGCAAGACCACCTTCATGACCGGCACGCTGGAGGACCATATCGTCCAGCACAAAGCCAGCCTACGTGGAGAGCAGGTCGACTTCCTGCCGCCAATGTACTTTGCCATCATGTCGGCTAACGATGCCAGCATCGCGCCGCCCGGACAGGATGTGCTCTATGTCTATGCCAACGTGCCGATCAATCCGATCGGCGGGTGGGACGCCTGCAAGGAAAGATACAGCAAACAGATCATGGCCTCGGTCGGTCGCTTCATCGGTGGGCTGGACAAGGAAATTGGCCGCATCGAGCACACGCCCAAGGATTTCGAGGAACAGTTCGGCGCACCCAATGGCGCTTACTTCCACGTCGACATGATCCCGACCCGCATGTTGATGAACCGCCCCGCGCCGGGACTCGGCGGTTACAGGACACCATATCAGGGGCTGTATCTTGCCAGCGCGGGTTCCCATCCCTCTGGCGGTGTTTGTGGCTGGGCAGGTCGTCTGGCGGCAGAAACCGCACTGCAGGACCACTAGGCGAATCGCGGTGGCGTTTTCATGGGGGATAATCCGGCCATGAAAACGCTTAACATCACCCGTCCCGATGACTGGCACCTTCACCTGCGCGATGGCGCGGCGCTGAAGGCCGTTCTGCCCGACACGGCGCGCCGCTTTGCTCGCGCTATCGTCATGCCCAATCTCAAGCCGCCGGTAACTACTGTCGCACTGGCTTCCGCATATCGTCAACGCATCATTGATGCCTTGCCTCGCGGTGCAAGGTTCGAGCCGCTGATGACGCTGTACCTCACCGACAACACCCCCGCAAGCGAAATCGAGGCCGCCAAGGCGAGTGGTTTTGTCCATGGTGTGAAGCTTTATCCCGCCGGTGCCACCACCAACTCGGATGCCGGCGTGACCGATCTGGCTAAATGTTCAGCGACCCTCGCACGTATGGAAAAGCTGGGCATGCCTTTGCAGGTGCACGGCGAGGTCACCGATCCTGCCATTGACGTGTTCGACCGCGAGGCGGTTTTCATCGACACGGTGATGATCCCGCTGCTGAAGGACTTCCCCGGTCTGCGCGTGGTGTTCGAGCACATCACGACCAGCGATGCTGCGGTTTTTGTGCTCGCCGCGTCGCCGAACATTGCGGCGACGATCACCGCCCATCACCTGCTGCTCAATCGCAATGCAATGTTCCAGGGCGGCATGCGCCCGCACCACTACTGCCTGCCGGTGCTGAAGCGCGAAACGCATCGCCAGGCGCTGTTGCGGTGCGCGATATCCGGCAGCCCGAAATTTTTCCTCGGTACCGACTCAGCCCCGCATGGCAAGCATACCAAGGAAGCGGCCTGTGGCTGCGCCGGCTGCTATACCGCCAACGCCGGCATCGAACTGTATGCCGAAGTGTTCGACCAGGCCGGCGCGCTCGATAAGCTCGAAGGCTTCGCCAGTTTCTTTGGCGCGGACTTCTACTGCCTGCCGCGTAACAGCGATCGCATCACGCTCACCAGAGAGGCGTGGCAGGTCCCTACAGAACAGCCATTTCTGGCCGATGATGTGCTGGTGCCCCTGCGCAGTGGCGAATCCATCGGATGGACTTTGCAAGGACAAGTGACATGAGCAAGTTTGGTTTCGTATCGATGCTGAGTGTGGTGTCGCTGCTCACCGCATGCGGGAGCAACGATACCGCTTCGTACATGATTGATGGCAGTAGCAGTCGCGCTTTCACCATGTTCCGCAACAAGTCGTATCCCGGTGCCGATTGGGAACCCGATCTGGCGGTGACCTCCTTGCCGGACTGCCAGCGTCGCCACAAGCTGAGCCCCGTCGACAGTGGCAAAGATTTCAAAGCCGAGCTATACGCCGATGGCGAAGGACTTCACGTTCTGCACGTCGGCAAGGCCTGGTACCAGATTGAACTTGCCAGTTGCAAATTGCAGAGCATGAAGGCAGTTCCCGCCGCGCCTGGCGATATCGTCGGCAGCTGGGACGAGCGTGAAGGAAAGCTCAAGTTTTTCCCTGCCAAGAAACAATAAGGCGGTTGCTTCTTCCATCGCGGCTACAATCGCGGCGGGAAGTTCGCCAGGCAGCCGCTGTGAGTGATTCTGCTCATGGAGGAAAGTCCGGGCCCCGCAGAGCAGGATGCCGGCTAACGGCCGGGCGTTATAGGCCGCAAGGCTGAAGGCGACGGAAAGTGCAACAGAAAGATACCGCCCCTCGCAAGAGAGGTAAGGGTGAAATGGTGAGGTAAGAGCTCACCGCGTCCGTGGTGACACGTACGGCATGGCAAACCCCATCCGGGGCAAGGCCAAATAGGGGGGCTATGACGCTGCTCGCGTCGCTCCCGGGTAGGCTGCTAGAGGCCGTCGGCAACGACGGTCCCAGAGGAATGGCTGCCCACGACAGAACCCGGCTTATCGGCGGACTTCCCACCACCGATATTTGCGAATTTCGTTCTATAGTCCGGCAACGGAGGACAACCATGCAAAATCTCTTGCTCGACACGACCCTCGATCACGGTGTTTTGGTGATCAGCTTCAACCGGCCCGAAAAGATGAATGCCTGGACCTATGCGGTGCAGGCCGAATTGTGCAAAACAGTCGAGGCAGCCAATCGCGACGCCGAGGTCGATGCCGTCGTGCTTACTGGCAGTGGCAAGGGTTTTTGTTCCGGTGCCGACATTTCCGCCGTCTTCGGCCTCGACGCGGAACAGAAAAAGCAGGGCATCGAGGGCTCGCGCATCAACGAGTGGATCGCACTGGTCCGTCGTTCCAAGCCGATGATCGCAGCGGTCAATGGCCCCGCGTTTGGCATTGGCGTGACGTTGATCCTGCCGATGGACCAGATCATCGCGGCTGAAGGCGCGACGTTCGCGCTGGCCTTCGTGAAAATGGGCATCGTGCCCGAACTCGCCAGTTCCAGCTTGCTGCATCTGCGCGTCGGGTTTGGTGCCGCCAGCCGCTTGACACTGACCGGCGACACGGTGACGGCGCAGGAGGCGTGCGACATCGGTCTCGTTGACCGGGTCGTACCAGCGGAGATGCTGATGGCGGAGGCAAAAGCCCTCGCGCGGCGCATGGGTCGCAATCCGGCCGCCGCGCTGGTCGAAGCCAAGCAGCTGCTCAGCGACAACGCCAGGGAACCTGACTTGAGCAAGGTGCAGCAGCGCGAAATGCAGGCACTCGCACGTTGCTTTACCACTGCCGAGCACAAGGAAGCCGTCGCCGCTTTCCTCGAAAAACGCGCACCGGATTTCAAGTCGCTGCGCTGAGAGATCGCCGCGCGATATCTGTTTATCGCTTGTCGTGCCGCGAACTTTTCGATTCGGTGCCGTTTCCCTCTTTGGCTTCCTGTCTGAACAATTTTTTAGTCGCGCCGGGATAGCCGGATCCCGGCAGGTGTAGTTGGCGCCGCGCCAACTCTTCATGAGTTACTTTCGATTTGCCTTCTATCCCCATTGTTTTATTGCGATATTTTGCTCAAAAATTGCCTTCATAATCGGCTGTAAGTCATTGTCCCGCCTGAATAAATTGTCATTTCCCCTTGACCACCCGAAAGTTCTGCCATAAAGTGGGAATCTGTGGGGAAATGTGGGGAATCGTGGTGATTTCCCGACTCCAAAGGAGGGCATGTGTTTCAAGGGGCTGCGGCACTCAATCTGGATGCAAAGGGGCGCATGGCAGTTCCCGCGCGCCACCGTGAGCTGCTGGATTCGCTCTCCGCCGGTCGCCTTGTCCTGACGGCTCATCCACACCACTGCCTGTTGCTGTATCCCCAGCCCGCCTGGGAGCCGATCCGCGACAAAATCCTTGCCGCACCGAGTCTCGAATCGCAATCGGCGATGCTGCGTCGATTGCTGGTGGGTTTTGCGACCGAGACGAATATCGACGGTGCCGGTCGATTGCTGGTGGCGCCCGAGTTGCGTCGTTATGCGGCGCTCGAAAAAGAAGTATGGCTGGTCGGGCAGGGTGGCTATTTCGAAATCTGGAGCGATGCAGGATGGAAGGCGCAACAGGACGCCATCTTCGCGCTGGGCGACAAGTTGCTTCCGCCGGGCCTTGAAAACTTCTCCCTATGAACCACGTCAGCGTATTGCTGACCGAAGCCGTCGAGGCGCTGGCGGTAATCCCCGAAGGAATTTATGTCGATGCGACCTTTGGTCGTGGTGGACACAGTCGCGCCATCCTGCAGCAGCTCGGGCCGCAGGGCCGATTGATCGCGCTCGATCGCGACCCGGCTGCCATCGCGGCAGGCGCGGCAATCGGCGACTCGCGCCTTACCTTGAAGTACGCCTGGTTCGGCGAGCTTTCGACCGTGCTCGATGCGCTGCAAATCAAGAAAGTAAATGGCGTCCTGATGGACATCGGTGTATCGAGCCCGCAACTCGACGAAGCAGCACGCGGGTTCAGTTTTCGGTTCGATGCGCCGCTCGACATGCGCATGGATCCGACGCAAGGGGAAACCGTCGCCGATTGGCTGGCACGGGCTACGCAACGTGAAATAGGGGAGGTTCTGAAAGACTATGGCGAAGAACGGTTTGCTAATGCGATTGCAAAGGCGCTTGTTGCTGCTCGGGGTGAGTGCCGTATTTCCACAACAAGACAACTTGCCTCGCTCGTGGAAAAGTCCGTGCCCACGCGGGAACCGGGCCAGCATCCGGCGACGCGGAGCTTTCAGGCTCTACGGATTTTCATCAATCGCGAGCTTGAGGAGCTCGCGTTGAGCCTGCCGCAAGCAGCGGATCGCTTGCTGACGGGCGGGCGGCTTGTCGTGATCAGTTTTCATTCGCTCGAAGACCGCATCGTCAAGCGTTTCATGCGCGACGAGGCACAACCAAAACAGCCGCCGAAAGGTGTGCCAGTACGCGCTGCCGACTTGCCGCAACCGCGCATGCGCCTGGTGGGCAGGGCGGTGTTCCCTTCAGATGCAGAAGTCGATGCCAATCCTCGTTCACGCAGCGCCGTGATGCGGGTTGCCGAGATGATCTGAAATCATGAGCTCCCGTCTTAACTCGGCATTGGTTCTGCTTGCATTGATGTGCGCCTTGTCCATCGTGGCATCGAACCATCGCGCGCGAAAGCTGTTCATCGAACTGGAACGAGAGCAGTCACGCATGCATTCGCTGGATGTCGAGTGGGGCCAGCTGCAGCTCGAGCAAAGTACCTGGGCCAATCATGCACGCGTCGAAAAGATCGCACGCGAAAAGCTGCAGATGAAAACCCCGCCGGCGAACCAGATCGTGTCGCTGGAGGGCAGGAAGCCATGAAGTTTTCCAGCAGCCCGCTGCTGTCGCAACCGTTGCCGATATGGCGTTCGCGCGTGTTGCAGCTCGGCCTGCTTGTCTGCTTCATGGCTTTGCTCGGGCGCTCGCTTTACCTGCAATGCATCCACAACGACTTTCTGCGCGAAAAAGGCGAAGCACGCTACGAGCGTGTTCTTGAAATACCGGCGACCCGCGGCCGCATCACTGATCGCCATGGGCAGATGCTGGCAATGTCCACACCGGTCAAGTCGATCTGGGCGATACCCGACGATGCGCAATTGCAGCCCGCGCAGGTGCGAGACCTGGCGCGGATGCTGGAAATGGATGTGCGGGACCTGAATCGCAAGCTCGCGTCGGAAAAGGATTTCGTATCCATCAAGCGCCAGATTCCGCCGGAACTGGCCGATCAGATTGCCGCCTTGAAGTTGCCGGGCATCCATTCGCGACTCGAATACCGGCGTTATTACCCGGGTGGCGACGTCACCGCCCACATGCTGGGTTTCACCGGCATGGATGACATGGGCCAGGAAGGTGTCGAGCTGGCGATGAACGCTGCGTTGCTGGGCAAGGCCGGCAGTCGCCGCGTGATCAAGGATCGTCGCGGCGAGATCGTCGAAGACGTCGAAAGCATCAGGCAGCCGATGGAAGGCCGCGACATCACGCTCGCGCTTGACGACAAGATTCAATACCTCGCCTACACCAACCTGCAGCAGACCGTCGCCGACTTCAAGGCCAAGGCCGGTGGCATCGTCGTGATCGACGCGAAAACGGGCGAGGTGCTGGCACTGGTTAACCTGCCGACCTACAACCCCAACAACCGCCAGGGCCTGGTGGGCGCCCAACTGCGGAATCGCGCATTGACCGACACCTTCGAGCCCGGCTCGACGATGAAACCCTTTACCGCTGCATTGGCGCTGGAGCAGGGCAAGGTGCGCTATGACACGATGATTCAGACCGCGCCCGGGCGCATGACCATCGGCAATGCAACGATCCACGATGCCCACATGCACGGCATGTTGACGGTGGCGCAGGTGATCCAGAAGTCGTCGAACGTTGGTGCCGCAAAGATGGCTTTGTCGATGCCGGCGCAATCCATGTGGCAGATGTTCGACAGCCTGGGCTTTGGCAGCCCGCTCAAGCTGGGCTTCCCGGGCGAGGTAGGCGGCCGCTTGCGGCCGTGGAACAAATGGCAGCCGATTGATCAGGCCACGATGTCCTATGGTCACGGTATTTCGGTCACCCTGATCCAGTTGGCGCGCGCCTACATGGCATTCGCTCGCGATGGTGACCTGATCCCGCTCACCTTGACCAAGGCGGATGGCCCGGCACCGGTTGGCAAACAGGTGTTCTCGGCACAGACGGCGCATGAGGTGCGCAGCATGCTGGAGATGGTGGTCAATGACGGGGGTACCGCGCCCAAGGCCTTCGTGCCAGGCTATCGGGTCGGCGGCAAGACCGGCACCGCACACAAGCTCGAGGGCGGTGCCTACGCCAACAAGTATGTCGCTTCCTTTGTTGGTCTTGCGCCGGCGTCCGACCCTCGGCTGATCATCGCCGTGATGGTGGATGAACCGTCAACCGGCATCTACTATGGTGGCGATGTTGCTGCCCCGGTGTTCTCGCGCGTCATGGCAGGTGCCTTGCGCACGCTGGGAGTGCCGCATGATGCACCCTTGCATCCGGCACCGGCGGTAGCCGATGGTGGTCCGGTCAAGGAGGAGATGTGAGCCCGATGGCGATCATCGAATCCCTGCAACGCTCCGGCGTGGCCACCGGCAGTCTCTGCCTGGATTCACGTCGCGTCAGGCGTGGCGACGTGTTTGTTGCCCTTCCCGGCGCGCGTAGCGATGGTCGTGAATTCGTCGGCGATGCCATCAGTCGTGGTGCTGCGGCAGTTCTGTATGAGGCGGATGTCAATCCGACGGCCGACTTGCCGGTGCCAAGCCTGGCGATAAAAGGTTTGGCCAGACAGCTGGGCGGGATTGCGCATCTGGTCTACGGGCGCCCATCCGAAAAGATGCAGGTCATCGGCATCACGGGCACCAATGGCAAGACCACGGTATCCAAATGGGTGGCACACGCCTTGACCAGGCTCGGCGATCGTTGTGCCGTCATGGGCACCCTGGGGGTCGGTTTTCCCGGACAGTTGAAGGAAAGTGCGAACACGACGCCGGACGCGATTGCGGTGCACAGCGGTCTGGCGGGGCTTCTGGCGCAAGGTGCCAAGGCCTGTGCGATGGAGGTTTCATCGATCGGACTGGACCAGGGACGTGTCAATGGCGTGCTATTCAACACTGCGGTATTTACCAACCTGACACGTGACCACCTTGACTATCACGTCGACATGGCAGCCTACGCGGCGGCCAAGGCGGAGCTGTTTGCCATGCCGGGCCTTAAAACCGCAGTCATCAATCTTGATGATGTTTTCGGGCTTGAGCTGGCGGCAATGTTGCGTGGCCGGGTCAAGACCATCGGGTTTTCGATGGACAGCAGCATCAACGGGCAGCCGTTGGTTGATGATTTTGTCGCGGCACAAGCGCTGCGCATGAGGGAAACCGGCGTGGAGTTCAGTGTCGGCAATCATCAGGTGACGGCGCAGGTGATTGGACGATTCAACGTTGCCAATCTTCTCGCTGTGCATTGTGTCCTCAAGGCGCTGGGCTTTGATCCGGCCCGGTCGGCCTCGGCATTGTCGGCACTGGTTGCGCCGCCCGGTCGACTCCAGTTGCTGGGTGGCGGCGGGTCTCTACCGCTGGTGGTAGTCGATTATGCCCACACGCCGGACGCCCTGGACAAGGCATTGACGGCCTTGCGCGAGACGGTGCTGGTGCGCGGTGGCAAGTTGATTTGCGTGTTCGGCTGCGGCGGCGATCGCGATCCCGGCAAACGACCGTTGATGGGCGCGGTGGTGGAGCGCCTTGCGGACAAGGCCGTAGTCACGAGCGACAACCCTCGCAGCGAGCCGCCCGAAGCCATCGCGCAGCAAATTCTGGCCGGGATGAAGTCAAGGCCGCAGCTGGAGCTTGATCGTGCGCACGCGATACGAAATGCAATTGTTCAGGCAAATGCACGCGATGTCGTCCTGCTGGCGGGCAAGGGGCATGAGTCCTATCAGGAAGTCGCCGGCGTCAAACATCCGTTCTCCGACATCGGCTCGGCAAGCCTCGCACTGGAGCACCGCAAATGATGCGACTGTCTGAGGCCGCTGCGAGTATCGGCATCGGGGCCAGCACGGCCGGTGATGACGCGCTGTTTGTGTCGGTATTTTCGGATTCGCGTGCAATTGAAAAGGGTGGCTTGTTCGTTGCCCTGCGCGGCGAGCGCTTCGATGGCCATGATTTTGTGGCGGACGTGATTGCCAATGGCGCAGCAGCGGCGATGGTGGATGAGCGCTGGCTGGCCGCAAACAAGCGATGCACGCTGCCGCTGCTGGTCGTCGCTGACACGCGCCTCGGGCTGGGTCAACTGGCCGTCGCATGGCGCAGACGTCTTGCCGGCCCGCTGATCGGCGTGACCGGCAGCAATGGCAAGACCACGGTCAAGGACATGTGCGCCAGCATCATGGCGGCACAGTTCGGTGAAGGCCGCATCCTTGCGACCAGTGGAAACTTGAACAACGATATCGGCCTGCCCCTGACACTGCTGAGGCTGAGTGAACGGCATCGTGCCGCCGTGATCGAGATGGGAATGAATCATGCCGGCGAAATTTCCTTTCTGACGAACATCGCGCGGCCTGCTGTGGCGCTGATCAACAATGCGCAGCGCGCGCACCTTGAAGGCCTCGGCAGTGTGGCAGCCGTGGCCAGGGCAAAGGGAGAGATATTCGAGGGGCTGGGCAAGGATGGCGTTGCCGTCATCAATGCCGATGACCCGCATGCCCATATCTGGCGGGAACTTGCCGGGCAGCGCAGGACAATGACTTTCGGGCTCGACCACCCGGCCGATGTCTCGGCGTCCGCGGAATATCGCGAATCGACGACCGCGATCAAGCTGCGTACGGCGCAAGGCGATGCAAGCATGGAATTGCAGCTGCCCGGCAATCACAATGTGCTGAATGCCCTTGCCGCCGCCGCCGCTTGCCTCGCTGCCGGTGCCGCGCTTGATGCCGTGGTGGTTGGCCTGTCGACTTACCGGGGCGCCAAAGGTCGGCTCCAGCGCAAGGCCGGCGAGGGCGGGGCGGTATTGATTGACGACACCTACAACGCCAACCCTGACTCGATGCGCGCCGCTGTCGATGTGCTGGCAAAGCTGCCGGGCAAGCGCATGTTCGTGGTGGGTGATATGGGTGAGGTAGGCGAGTCCGGTCGTCAATTCCACGCCGAGCTGGGCGCTTACGCCAAGAGTCGGGGCATAGATCGGCTCTTGTGTCTCGGTTCGCTTTCGGTCGTCGCCGCTGACAATTTCGGTACTGGCGCCAAGCACTTCGAGCGTATTGACGACTTGATCGGGCACTTGCGGGAGCGGCTTGATGCGACCACTACCGTGCTGGTGAAAGGCTCGCGATTCATGCGCATGGAGCGCGTCATCGATGCCCTGCTCCAGAAGCGCGAGGTGTCAGGCACTGCCAACGAAGAGGCGAACCATGGGTAATTTTGGAGGGCGATCCTTGAAACAGTTTTGTGGCCAGACGAGTGGACGTGTCGTGGGTTTGTTCCCTGCCGCCCACCTCAGCCTCGTCGCGGAAATCATTCCGCTATTGACCGGAGAAAATCATGCTGCTTGAATTTGCGCGCTGGCTGGCCAATGATGTCCGCGCATTCAACGTCTTCAACTACATCACGCTGCGGGCGATGCTGGCGACCATGACATCGCTCACCATCTCCTTCGTCGCCGGGCCGGCGCTGATCCGTTGGCTTGCCGCCAAGAAAATCGGTCAGTCGGTCCGCACGGATGGCCCGCAAACCCATCTGGTCAAGTCCGGTACGCCCACCATGGGGGGCGCGTTGATCCTGATCTCGCTGGGTGTTTCCACATTGCTATGGGCTGATCTGTCAAATCGCTTTGTCTGGATCGTGCTGATCGTGACGCTTGGCTTCGGTGCCGTTGGTTGGGTCGACGACTGGCGCAAGGTCGTCTATCGCAATCCGAAGGGCCTGTCGGCGGGTGCCAAGTATTTCTGGCAATCGCTGATCGGCCTGACGGCGGCAATCTACATTGCGTTTTCGGTCTCGGCACCCAACAACGAAAAGGTCATCGAACTGGTCTTGCAATGGATTGGCAGCGGCTTCACCCTCGAGTTGCCATCCAAGGCAGATTTGATCGTGCCATTCTTCAAAACGGTTTCCTATCCGCTGGGGATGTTCGGCTTCATCGTGCTGACCTATCTCGTGATCGTCGGCAGCAGCAATGCGGTGAATCTCACGGACGGCCTTGATGGTCTCGCCATCATGCCGACCGTGATGGTAGGGGCGGCGCTGGGCATCGTCGCCTATGTTACCGGTAACGTGGTCTACGCCAAATACCTGTTCATTCCCTACATTTCCGGCGCCGGCGAGTTGACAGTGTTCTGCGGGGCGCTGGCGGGGGCAGGGCTTGGATTCCTGTGGTTCAACGCCTATCCGGCCGAAGTCTTCATGGGTGATGTCGGTGCACTTGCCCTGGGCGCGGCGCTTGGCGCCGTCGCCGTTGTCGTGCGTCAGGAAATCCTGCTGTTCATCATGGGGGGCGTCTTTGTCGCTGAAACCGTGTCGGTGATGGTTCAGGTCGGCTGGTTCAAGTACACCAAAAAGCGCTATGGCGAGGGGCGACGAATATTGCTGATGGCGCCCCTGCATCATCACTTCGAGCAAAGCGGCTGGAAAGAGACGCAGGTCGTGGTGCGCTTCTGGATCATCACGATCCTGCTCGTTCTGTTTGGCCTGTCGACATTGAAGCTCAGATGAAAAAGCTCACCCGCCATGGCGGTTTGACTTCATGAATTTAACGGGCAAACATGTCCTGGTGCTCGGCCTCGGCGAGTCCGGCCTGGCGATGGCGCGCTGGTGCGCACGCCAGGGCGCGCAGGTACGCGTTGCCGACACCCGGGTGGCGCCGCCCGGCCTGGATGTTTTGCGCAGCACGTTACCTGATGCCGAGTTTCGCCCCGGCGAGTTTGACAAGGGGCTGCTCGAAGGAATCGACCTTCTCGCCTTGTCACCCGGTCTCTCGCCAGGAATGATGGTGGTTTTCCACGCGCGTGCGCAGGCCATTCCCGTGGCCGGCGAGATCGAGCTCTTTGCGCAAGGTCTGCGCGATCTGGGTTGGCGCGACCACTGCAAGATCATCGTCGTCACGGGTACCAATGGCAAAACCACGACTACGGCACTCACTGGCCATCTCTGCAACATGGCGGGACTGGATACTGCCGTCGCCGGCAATATTTCACCGGCAGCGCTGGATGCCCTGATGGCTCGGCAGGACAGCGGCAAGCCGCCGCGCGTATGGGTGCTTGAACTGTCCAGCTTCCAGCTCGAAACGACGGAATCGCTGGCAGCCGATGCGGCCACCGTGCTGAATATCTCCGATGACCATCTGGATCGCTATCAGGGTCTGAATGATTATGCCGAAGCCAAGCGACGGGTATTCCTCGGTGGTGGCGTCCAGGTACTCAATCGTCAGGATGTTCGCGTCAGGCGCATGGCGATTGCCGGGCGAAAGCTCACCAGTTTTGGTCTAGATGCTCCGGGCGATCCGGACGATTTCGGCTTGCGCGTGAATCGCGGCGAACCCTGGATCGTGCAAGGCGACCGTTTTCTGCTGCCGGTCTCGGCATTGCCGATTGCCGGCTTGCACAATGCGGCAAACGCCATGGCGGCGCTGGCCTTGTGCGCCGCCCTCGGGCAGGACGTTGTCAGCCTTCTGCCCGCCTTGCGCGCCTTTCGCGGCCTTCCCCACCGGGTCGAAAAAGTGGCGTCGTCCAACGGCATCGACTGGTACGACGATTCCAAAGGGACCAATGTCGGCGCCACCGTTGCCGCACTGGAGGGCATGGGTCGCAAGGTGGTGCTGATTCTTGGTGGTGAGGGCAAGGGCCAGGATTTCTCGCCGCTGCGGAACGCGGTACACGACCACGCACGGTCGGTAGTCCTGATCGGCCGCGACGGCAAGTTGATAGCTTCGGCCATCGGCAGCGACGGCAAGGTGCCGCAGCACTTTGCCTTGAGCATGGAAGACGCCGTGGCTATTTCGGCCCGCGAGGCACAGACCGGCGATGCGGTGTTGTTGTCGCCGGCCTGTGCCAGCTTTGACATGTTCCGCAATTACGAACATCGTGCGCAGGCATTTGTTGCGGCGGTCAAGTCGCAGTTGGGGGAGGCCGCATGATTGCACGCACGCTGCAGAATACTTTCACTGTGCGCCAGCAGAAGGTCGCCGAACTCGATCCGCTTCTGGTTTGGCCGGCATTGGGGCTGTTGCTGTTCGGCCTGGTCATGGTGTACTCCGCTTCCATCGCGATGGCCGAGGGTAGCAAGTTCACTGGCTATCACTCGACTTTCTTCCTGTTACGGCATGGCGTGTTTTTGGCCATTGGTCTGCTTGCAGGCGTGATGGCATTTCAAATCCCTGTTCGCTTCTGGCAACAATATGCCCCGTTGCTGTTTCTGGTCGGCTTCGTCCTGATCGGCATCGTGCTCGTTCCGCATATCGGCCGTTCGGTCAATGGTGCCCAGCGCTGGGTACCGCTCGGGCCGATCAACCTGCAGCCTTCCGAATTGATGAAGCTGTTTTCGGTGCTCTATGCTGCCGACTACACCACGCGCAAGCTGGCGGACATGAATTCATTTCGACGCGGCTTCGTGCCAATGGCAGTCGTGATGGTGATGGTGGGCGGCTTGCTGTTGCGCGAGCCCGACTTTGGCGCCTTTGTCGTCATCATCAGCATCGCGATGGGAATCCTGTTTCTGGGCGGCGTCAACGTGCGCATGTTCAGCATCCTTTTCGTGGTGCTGATTCTGGCTTTCGTGGTGCTGATCTGGACATCACCCTATCGGCGCGAACGTATTTTCGGTTTCATGGACCCTTGGC
>CANJXH010000031.1 GCA_947478755.1 Betaproteobacteria bacterium
CACTGCTTTGTGCACTCGCAGCACTTGCAAATTTCGGCATCCGGACGCATTGTATGGACAGTGGCTACACCTTCAACAACAGGAGACCCAACATGTTCAAGCATCTGCTCGTTCCCACAGACGGATCGCCCATGTCCGTCGAGACAACGGACAAGGCAATTACCTTCGCTCGCGAGACCGGCGCCAGAATCAGTTTTCTTTACGTCAAGCCGGAGTTTCCGATCGCCTTGTATGGCGAAGGGGCATTGGTCGATCCCTCGACGCCGCAGCAATTCGCCGAACTCGCGGAACAGCAGTCCAACACCATCCTTTCTGCCTGTGCCGAAAAGGCTAAATCGGCGGGCGTCAACTGCGCATGCAGCAGCCAGACCAATGGTTCGATCTACAGCGCGATCGTGAGTGCGGCTAAGGATGTCGGCGCTGACCTGATCTTCATGGCGTCACATGGACGACGCGGCATCAGCAGCCTCTTGCTGGGCTCTGAAACCCACAAGGTGCTCACACACTCGGCGATTCCGGTACTGGTATTCCGTCAGCAGGGCTAGTTGGCGCTGCTGCCTTGAGCGGATGTGCCAATGAACTCCCGCACATCGATGGTCTGTCGAATGAATGCGTTGGTTGACGGTCCGACATATCCGCGTTTTCGCAACGCAGCTTCAAGCCGGTTGAATTGTTCGTCGGTCATTGCCGGCAACAAGTCCCAGATGATCTGACCGATCTGGCCATCTGAATTTACCTCAAGGATTACCCGCGCCTCACCCGGCTTGTGCACATAGCGCGACTCTGCCCCACTGACCGTATTGGCGCCGGCGTCGGACTGAATCAGTTTGGCGGCGCCGCTTTTTTTCAACTCGATCTGTTGCACCTGCGTGCTCTGCTGTGCTTTGGTGCCTCTTGCACCGACATCGAATGTGGATGCTGATTTCTGGGTCAATATGCTTTGTTCGGATTTCTTGCCTGTCTCCTGCAAGACCGCCTGCACCGAACCCGACACGACCTCCATCGGGCTGATCAGCGTCACGCTCATCGCAGTCCCGCCATTCAGCTGGCTTGGGGGCGGCAGGTGAAATTTCATTGCCAGGATCACGGCATGGATCGCCAAAGACACAACGAGCGCCTGAATCAGGCGCTCGTTGTGTCTTTGGTCAATCACCAGATAGGCCGGCAATCCGGAAACCGCCATCAATAAGCCTCGAATTCCCTCCACAAGCCACGGTTGCCCATGAAGCCGCCTGTATTGCCACCGCCGGTACCACCCTGGCCGCACCACGAACTGGTACACACATCAACATCAAGGGTACGCGTCGACGTATCGGACAAGGTATTGATCGACTTGTAGCTGCCATCGCCCAGCTTGATGACCGTGACACCGACCACCAGCGAGTTGGTGATCCGGACACCGACGATGTTGCTCGCCGCAACACCTTGCGCCGTCACGATGCCAAGACCGGTCTGGAAATCCAGCTGACTGCCAACCGCGCTGCCGCCAACGGTGCAACTGCTGGCCTGCGGTATGTTGCTGGCGAAAACCAAGGTACCGAGTACCAGCTTCATATCGACGTTCATGCGCTCGCCGGTATCCGGGAAGTTGACATACCAGCCGCCATAAGTACCCCAGTCCATCACGGTCGGATCTTCATTGGCGCAGAGGTTGGTTCCTGCCGTGACGGTGGAGCTTGAGCCACTGCATACCGCCCGTACCGTCTGGGTCACGCCATTGACGACACGCGTCAGCGGTTGACCTGACGAATCCACCGAGATGAACTTGCGCTGCAGGAAGGCCGGTACCGACGAGCTGCTGACGGTGACGGTATCTGTCAGCGGATCCCAGGTCGTTTGCCCACCTCCCCCAAGGTTCGGCAGACCCAAGGTGTCCTTGATCGCATAAAAAGCCTGCGGATCGCTGTTCGACAAATCGGGCGTTTCGAGGTATTTGCCGGTACCCACATAAACCGCCTGCGTCCCGTTTGGCAACAGGGTCACTTCGGGCTTGGTGGTGATCGGTTGCACACCGGTGGCCGAGGACAGATGCGCCAGCTTGAATACGCTGGTGCCACTGTGGCCAGATGCACTGGGGTCGAAATCGAAACGCCACAGATCACCCTTCAAGTCGCCGGCATAAACATACTGGACCGTATTGTTCAGCGCCGGATCAATCGCCCTCACCGCCATCTTGCCCAGATTGCTCGGAGTTGTACCGTCGCCGGACAAATTCGAAATCGGGTAGCCGGACTTCAGCGCTCCCGTCTTTGGGTCAAGCGCGAACAAATAACCCTCGCCCGTAACATTGCCGTAACCGGAGGTGAAGATCACCGCCCATTCGCCATTCGGCAGCTTGGTAATGGTCGAGTTGGAGATCGTATTGCCCAGGCGCGAATCGGTGAACTCCCACAGATACAGCGGATTGAGCGGATCGGTGACATCAAGCGCGAAGAACGACGTGCCGCCGGCACCCTGCCCGGCCACCAAGATGGTGTGCCAGTCATTGGTGCCGCTACCGAAGTTGGCATCCGAAATCGTGATCGGTCCGTCGACGAAATACCGGTGCACATAGTTCGCGTCGGCAAGCGTCCTCATTGCCTGCATCGACTGCTTCGGTATGTAGGCCCACATTTCGCCACCGGGGTCGACCGTATTGCCGCTGACCGTCACCGACGAGGTATCGGCGTTGAACGCATGCAGCATGCCGTCCTGTGCCGAGACAAACACCACGGGCCGGCGGGTCGATGCCGTACCCGAAGTCTTGAACGTCCCATACCCCGCATCCGTGTAATTCAGATTCGGTGCCTTCATGAAAATCGGCTGGGTATTGACGATGTCGCCCAGTACATGCGCGCGCTGCCGCCAAATTTGCGCATGGCCGCCATTGCCGTCCTGTTCCAGGCTGCGGTCACCGCGCAGGAAGTTCACCAGGTTTTCTGCCGTCGTATCCGTGGCGTTGGTCGCGATCAATCCGGTCCCGGGTGTCGTGTAAAGCGCCGACAAGCCTGCCGGATCAAAGTAGCCTTTTTCCGTCGCCGTCAGATTGGTGAAATTGAACAGCCGCAACGGGTCTCCGCTGGTATTGGAAGTCGGCGCCGCGAAAATCCGCCGCACCGGCCAGCTCACGTCATCCAGTTCGGCCTGCGCCGACCACTGGCACCCCGAGCCTGAAGCGCCGCAATTGGTATCCGGCGACACATCGCCGGTCGACAGGTCGATGGAACGCGACTGCAGATCGCCCACCCAGAAGCTGGTGGCAAAGCTGGCAACGTAGGCAAAGTTGTCGCCATTCACCGGCTCAAGGTTCGATGTCGCCGCCGCAGAAGCCGACCCCACCCGAGAACCGATCTTGTTCAAGGCTTCGCGCAAACCGGACACGACCGCCGGCAGATTGCGGGCGCTGAAGTATTTGCCGTGCCCATTCACCGTGGCATGCCACAAATCATCCACCGCCGTCGGGTCGAGGTTGGATACGGCCGGCCAGTTGGCGGTACCTGCCCTGATGTCGGCAAAATCACCCACCCCTGCCGTCTGGTAGTCAGAGCGATAGTTGAGCGAACCGTCGATGCCCAGGCCCATGGCAAAGAAGTTCATGTGCTGGCCCTGATTGGCATCGTCCGATGTCACTTGCACGTTGTTGGTCGCAACATCGACGCCGGCAACACCGGTGTCGTTGCTCAAGGCTGACGTGCGCAAATCGGTGCTGTAGTAGTACCAGGCGATGTCGGACAAGGTACGGCACGAGCTTGCATTCAGGCCACGGCCAGTGCCGGTACCCGGGCAAGTCGTCGATGCCTGCTGTCCGTCATAGAACGGCCGCGCGACCGTGCCCAATGTGTTGTCGACGTTGCCGATGTCGGACGCGGTCAGGCTGGTGCTGCTCGGCTCGTTTTCATTCCAGTACCCGTCCGTCACCAGGATCATGAAGTTCTGCTGGCAGGAATACTGCAACGGATCGGCAACGGTACCGAGCTTGTGGCCATAGTACTTGCCGATCTTGGCCGTTTCGGCGCGCAGCGGTGTCGCACAACTTGGCGTAGCGGACGTCAGGCGACTCCACCAGTTGGTGCGCTGGTTCGCCACCTCACCCCCACTGTCGACGAACTGGGCAACCGTCTGCTGTACGGTCGTTCCGGTCGCATTGCAGATGTTGTCGTAGCCGACACGATAGTTGCCGTTCAACTGCGTGAACGCCTGCGTCGTCGCCGACTTCATCATCTGCTCGCGGGTACGGTAATAGGTGTACCAGTTCGAGAAGTTCTGCAATTCCTCGGCGTAGGTGCAGGTAGAGCTAGTGCAATCGGTACGTCCGAATGATCGGTTGTAGGTTGTTGTGGCCGGGACAATATCAACCCTCTTGAACACGCCAACACCAGTCCAGTGATTGGTAGACAAATCAGGGTCGCTGCCCAGCGTGGTGCTGCCCATGACCAGCACATCCGGGGGCGAGCCCGTGGCATTGGTCGGGATGGTCTGGCTTGAGGTGGGCGAACCATTGGTCATGTTGACGGTGCTGGTATCAATCGTACCGGTCGCCGTGCCAGCAACGTTGGCGGTCGGCGTCGTGCTCTGTACGCTCGTGCCGCCACTGAAGGGCGTCACGGTTGAAAGGTACTGCGCAAAGTCCTCGACCGAGAAAGTCGCCGCACTGCCTGTGGTCAGCTGCGTCATGTTGGCCGTCGAAATACCGGAGCCCGCGCTGATGCTCAGATTGGTACAAGCCGCCACACCGACCGGGCCAGTCACGGTACATGTCGACAGGGGATTGGATGTCGACGTTGCCGTGGTGCAGCTGTAAGTGTAACTATTGCGTCCGATCGATTCGAGGCCGGTCGTGCCGCCCTTGGTCAGGTTATTGACACGCTCAAACTGCTGGAAGGAGGACGCCCCTGTCGACGGCAAGGCCGATGTGTCAAAGGTATTGTCGCTACCGCACTGGATCGAGCTGATGTTCTTGAGCGGGTCCGTAGCACCGGTAATGCTGAAGGTCCATGTCGGTGATGTGGAGCCTGCATTGGTCTGCGCCGGGCTGGCGTCAGCCGTAATGCTGCCATCACGCGACAACACCATCGAGCCGCAAGCCGCCGCCCCGGTCGGGCCGGTAATGGTGCAAGTCGCCTGCATCGGACTCGACGTCGAGGTCAGCGTGGGCGAGCAACTGGTCGTGTAGGAGTTGATTCCATTGCTGGCCAGCGTCGTCCCCAGATTGTTGATGCGACTGAAGGTGTACGTCCCGGTATTGGGCTTGGATGCCGTGTTGAAGGTATTGGTGCCACTGCAGGTGATGGAATTGATCGGCAGGTTGTCGCTGGCGGTGCCACTGGTCGGGCCGGTGACGCTGTAGGTCCAGGTCGGGCGTGTGCCGCCAACCGCAGCGGTATAGCTGCCCATCAACTGGCCAGCATTGGTCAGCGCCGTTGCGCCCACCGATATTCCGGTAGAGCCGCTGCTGCCGAGGAAATGCAGGGTGGGTGCAGTACAGGTCGCCGGGCCCTGAACGGTACACGTAAACCCACCGGCCGTTGCCGCGGTCGGGCAGCTCGTGGTGAAGGAGTTCCGCGATTGGCCATCCAGCCCCGTCCGCAGATTTTCCATGCGTTGCACGGCTTGTGTTGTCACGGTTCCCGTTGAACCGGTGTTGTCGCCCACCGCGCGGAAAACCGTATTGCTTGTCGAGGGGCAGGTAATTGAATTGATGCCATCGCCAGTGTTGATGCCCGTCAGGCTGAAGGTCCAGGCGGCACTGCTGCCCCCTATGGCGCTCACGGTCACGCCGTTACGATTGACGGTCGGTGACGAGGTGCATATGCCTGCGCCCACAGGGACCAGGGAGCAACTGACAAGCCTGTCGCCGGAACTGCTGCCGGTGCCGGTACACGACGAACTGGTTCTATTCCAGTAGGTCGTGTTCAGTGTGGCGATGATGTCGGTCGCCAGATCCGGGGCGGTCAAGGCGCCGCCGCCATCCCCAGTGACAGCACCATTGGTGGTCGTGACATTGGTGGTCACCGGTTCGGGGCAGGTAATCGACACCACCGTACGGTTGGCGGCAGTGGCGCCACCGAGGGTAAACGACCAGTCAGTGCCGGACAGGGTCGGGCCACTGTTCAATGTCAGGCCGGAATTTGCGCCGGAACCGAAGGTGATGGTCGGGGTGCTGCTGCAAGCGGGCGCTGTTTTGCGGAAAGTACAGGCGACGGTACCGGCACCGGCGTTCGCGGTGCACGATGAATTGCCGTTAGTCCAGTGCGTACCACCGTCAGGGTCAAAGCTGCTCATCAGGCTGGTCGCCAGGTTCTGCGCGTAACTCTGGGCCGTAGAGGTACCCGTGCTGGCGGCAGTATTCAGCAGCCTGAGACCGCTGCTGAAACTCGTACTGCCACCCGAACCCGAGTTGCCGCAACGAATCTGACTGATCGACATACTGTCTGTCGTTGCATCGGTGATCGAAAACGTCCAGAACCCCGGCACATCTGCCGTACCGCCAGACGCGTTGCCCGACGTCGCCGTGATGCCCGGTGCCGAGGTAGTGAGCGTAGTACAGGCAGCAACACCCACCGGCCCCGTTAGCGTACAACTGCCGGCCGACGGACATGACCAGCTGTAGTTGTTGGGTGATGTTCCACTGCTCTTGCCATTCAGGCCACCCACGTTGCTGGTCAGATTGGCGATGTAGGCGGAGGGTGTGCCGGTCGATACCGTGCTGACCGGACTCGTAGACGAGGTCCGGATGACATTCGTGCCATTGCAGGTAATGGAAGTGATTGCCTTGCTGTCGCTGGTTGCACCCGTGATATTGAAAGTCCAGGTCGGCGTTGCCGAACTGCCCGCCGAGGTCCGATTCCAGCTGCCCAACGTGATTGTCGCGTCTTTGGAAACGGTCGGTGTCAGGCAAGCCGCCGCCCCGGGTGGGCCGGTCAGGGTACAACTTCCCGCTGAGGTACACGTATAGCTGTAGCCACCGAAACTGCGACCGTTCAGGCCATTGGTGCTCACCCCGGTCGACAGATTGGCAATATAGGCTGCAGAGCTTGGCGCACCGGTGCTCGCGGTATTGGCCAGCACGGTCGCGGTACCGCCACAGGTGATGGAGGCAATCTGCGAGTTGTCGATGGTGGCGCCGGTAAAGTCGAAGGTCCACGTCGGCGAGGTACCTGCGACCAGGCCGCCATCACTGCCGGTGCCGAAGTCGAAGGAATAGCCATTGTAGGTATTGCCCGCCGGGGCTGTGACCGTCACATCGTAATTGCCGCCACCGCTGGCCACAGGCGCAGCGGCAGTGAAGCCACCTGCAATGGCGTTTTTCAGCACGGTCGCATTGGCCGAGGCGAAGGCCAGGTTGGTGTTGGTGAGTTGAGTCGAGGTGATATGGCCCGCCAGCGTGGTGCCGTTGACCTTGATGTAGGCCAGATCGCCGCCCTTGCCGGTTGCGCCACCGGTCACGCGGAATTTTCCGGTAGAGGCAACGCCAGTGCCGACCACCGTCAAGGCGCCATTGCAGGTGCCGACGGGAATCGAATCGGGGCCGGAGCCGGTGATGATGACCGTGCCCTGATTGGCCGTTGCCGTGCAACCGGCACCGGATATCTTGGAGGCAATGTCCGCCGCGATTGGTATCGGGTCCAAACCATCCGGTATAGCGCCGCTGGGATACACCAGCGGTTTGGAACTGAGGATCGACACGCCATTGACCCGGATGTCGTCAATCCGCGTTGCGCCACCGGTGGAGTTCACGATGATCGAGCCGGTGTACTGGGTTGCGGCTGCCGGCCCGCTCACACTGATGGTGGCGCCATTGTCACGCGTATCCGCCGCCAGCCGCTTGATGCCGACAAAGGCATCTGCAGTGTCATTACAAGTACCGTAGTCAAGTTCAGTCGCCGGGCCGACGATGATCGGGCTACCGGAAAATGCCTTGTAGGCTGTCTTCTGCGGCCCGGCATTGATGGCATCGCAAATCGCCTTGGCGGTGAGACCAACCGTACCCGCTGCCGTCACGCTGCCACCCAGGAGCTCCTCGTGGGAACCATCGCTGTCCGGCGGGACGAGGCGGTTGATCATGATGGAACTGATCTGAAAATCGGCCGGCGCGGTCAGCACCCGGATCTCGCCGGTCGAATTGGCCGCAAGCGCGTCAGGCGGCCCGGCAGCGACGACCTCCTGCCCATTGGGAGCCGTGCCGACCACACCCGCCTGAATCAACAGGGAGTTATTGGTACGCGCGCAACCATAGCCGGATGAACTTGCGTTCAGGTTGATGGCATCGCAGACAGCCGTTGCCACCGTCGTCGTCGTATCCGCTGCGCCTGCAGTGAAGCTTGCACCGCCGACGATGTCGGTCGTACCTACTTTGAGGCTGGTGATCCGCTGACCAACGGTAAAGCTGTTGATGGTCATCGTAGCGGCGGCCTGCGCACCGGCCGAACCGGTGCTGACCCAGCCACCCAGATAATTGGGCACGTAGTGCGTGAGATCGCGCCGGGCCTGACAATTACCGTAGGTATGGGTCAGCGCGTTGTAAAAGGAACACCAGCGATAAAGCGCCGGAATATTGAAGGTAATGCCACCAACCACGGTCGGCGCTGTTGATGAGACGCAATTGGTCAAATCGGTATCGGCGCAATATTCGGCAGGGCTTGCGGTGTAGTAAGACGCAGGACCGTTATAGGTCTTGCGGAAGTTGTAGCTGAGGTTGGGGTAAAGGTTGTCGCTGCTGGTGTCGGTATTTTCCTTGCACTGCGCATGGGTGGCGATGTTGGCTGCCGTCGGTGCCGGGCTCGGTGCCGAAACATTGCACCAGACCTCATGCTGCCACGAGGTGGTGAGGTTAAGTGGTGAACCGCTGCCGGCAAAACCGTTTGCTGGTGCTGCTGTCCCGGCGTACGCCGTGTAGTTGGAACCATTGGCATTGACCGGCAAGGCGTAGCGCACCGCCGGGTCGTAGTATTGATAATTGATGGCCGATGTGGCGTAGGGCAATTGCGAGTTGGTGGTGCAGGTCGGCGACGCCACCGTATCCTTGGGCACACCACCCTGATTGCTGGTACCCGTCGTGCCCCAGCACATGCCCCACGACGCGGTATTCAGGCCGCCTACCAGCACTGCGAAAGGTGCCGATGTATAGCCATTGCCGCCGCTGGTGACCGAGATGGAACTGATCACCTTGGGGAAAGCGCCCGCTGCAAAGTTCACCGTTGCCGACGCGCCGGTGCCGCCACCGCCCAGGATGATGACCGAAGGCGCACTGGTGTAACGCGTGTTGAACGGCGGGCTGGTTGCCACCACGGTGGCGACGTGACCACCTGAAATGGTGGTCTTGATGCCATCGCCCGCAGCACCGGCCTGGCTGCCCGGATCAACCGCCACGGTAGCGTCATTGATGTAGTCCGGCGTGAAATCCCAAGCCATCGAGCCCGAGTCATCGAGGACATACATCAGGTTCGGGCGCACGACCGACGTTGTTGAAGCAGCAAGCGGCGATGAGGCAAGCGTGAGGGCCGCCACCTGAGTAGCCTGCGTCAACGTCATGGAGGTCACGACCAACCAGGCAATGATTCGACGGAGTGAATGGTTTTTCATGTTGATACCCTCGATGCGTCTTGCATCAATAGACAAAGGTCTGGACATAGCGACTGTTGTGTCGCGGCCCGACCACTTTGACAGTAATGCGGTAATAAACCTTGGTGCTGGTCACGCCGACCTTGCAATACGCGGGCGATGACGGATCCTGCGAACTTCCCGGCGGGCAAGTGGAGGTCACCGTCGGGCCGGTGCAGCCAGCGCCAGGACAGGCACCGGCGGCGCCCGCCATGCGATGAACGACGTAATACAGGGCGTAGTTGGAAACGAGTTCTGCATTGCTGCCATCAAATGCAGCACCACCCACCGTATGCGCCATCGCGCAGGCGGGGTTGGTGAAATCATAGGACTGCGGCGCGAAGGCGGCAGTCGAACTGCAGGCCGTCACCACCTCGTTGTGCGTGGCGTAATAACCCGGCTTGGTGGTGGCGTCCGTGGTGTTGAGATCGGTTGCGCTGGCGGTGGTTTTGGTATTTACCCATTGGTAGCCGTCTTCGCCCGCCACATCTGCTACGCGAACCGCGGCCTGGCGAAAAGCCACGTTGCCGGCCGTGGTAACACCACCGCGCATCATCAGCATCATGGCCTGGGCAGCAAGCACCATGACCACCAGGATGATCAGGGTGAACACCAACGCAAAACCGCGCTGGGCATGAGGCTTGGCAGAAACGTTGATCAGTTCCATATCACGTTCTTCAGCGGAATGATGGTGGAGTAATTGCGATAGCGGTAATGGTCATCTGGTGGTTTGCAGATCACCTCCAGCGTGCCATTGGTCGCGCATGTTCCTGCCACGCCGGGCGGTGCCAGTGCCGCGCCACCATTAATGGCGGGAAGCACCGTGATCGACGCCGGTGCCACGGCTGCCTTTTCATAAATCGGGCTGCGCGCCACGACGCCAACCCGCACGGCAATGACGCGGCAGGCATTGGTGTTGTCGATGACGGTCGATGCGCTCACCCAAGTGCTGACCACCTTGGTGCCGTTGCAGGTCGCGGCCATGCCGTATTGCGCCTTGAGGAATACGATTTCGTCGACAACGGCACTTGCTGCCGCGACAAAAGGCAGATCGCGTGCCGTCATCACATAGGTTTCATTGGTTTTCGCCACCGAATACTGACGGCTGACAAAACCACCCAGATTGACCAACATTGGTTTTGGCGTCGAGGCCAGATCGGCAGCAAGTACCGAATTCCATCCGGTACCGCCGGGCGCAGCAGCCACATTGTAGGGACTGGTTGTCGCGTGTTCGATGGGCGATGCCACGGGATTGGTGTTGGTCACGGCGACCAGGGTGCAAATGCCGCCAATGTTGCTAACCGCCAGATCGCCCTGCGCAAAACCGACCGCAGCGGTCACCGCATATCCGGCTGGATAGGTGTTTGCGGTATTGATGTCAGAACCGGTAGCTCCGGACGCCGAATTGCCATACTGGATGTGGATCGTGTCCGAACTGGCGCCACCATCGACGATCTGAACCGGCAAGGTCGTGAGTGCCGTGTTGACGTTCGTTGACACATACGGATCGGTGTAATAGCCGGTACCGCTGTAGTAATAGTTGATAAAGCTGCAATTCTGCAAACCCATCATGCCGTAACCGGCCTGCCCGAGATCACGCTCGATCAGATACAGGGCCATTGTGCCATTGGTCTGCGATTCGCTGGCATTGACCTGTGTCGTGCGCTGCTGGCCAAAATCGCGAAACGTCACGGCAACGGCCAGCAAGCCGAACATGCTGATCACGACCCCGATCAGCAGATCGAGAAGATTGAAACCGCCTTGTCTGCGCATTGATCTCATGATTCAGTCTTTGGCAATTTCTGCGGCAGTTCGGTAATGATGCTGAACACCCTGATTTTTGCTGTCAGGCCAGGCGATGTCGATTTCCACTCGCGTATTGGTCGGGTAAGTCACGAGGGCCGTCGAACCCAGCGGCAGGACGCTGCCATTGATCACCTTGGTATTCCAGGCACTGATATCAACGTCGCTCAGGTTCACTGCCGGCGTCGCACCGGGATTGGCACTCACCCACAGGTCGCCGATCAACTCGCCCGCGAGGTAGCTTGCATCGTTGCGAGCCTTCGATTGACCGACCTGATTAACGCCCTGGGCAGAGACGATCATCATCCCGACAATGCCGATCGCAAACAACAGGACACTGATCAGTGCTTCGATCACGAACATGCCGCCCTGCTTGCCGCGCCAACGCGAGGCGGTCTGTATTGGTTGATTCAACTTTTTCATCGGCAGGCCTGCGCTGAAGTTGCCGCTACGGTTGCATCGGGGTCACACAGGCGCAAGCTGCCGCTACCTTGTGCAATCTGGATACGCCATTTTTTTGCATCGGTATCACTGGATTGAATGTCAATCTGATCCATTGACGTGCCCCCCACCAGATTGGCCGTCATTCGGCCGAGCGGGGTGAAGGTCACCGCGGCAGCGGCGACGCCGCCAATCGTGCTGGTACCGGAGACAGTGATCGTCTGATACTTGATGTCATCGCTCTTGTAGGCAATCAGCGGATCGTCGGAGCAGGTACCCGGATTGAGGTTCGTCGCCACGGGCAGCCCCCGGCAATTGGTCAATACCGTGTCCGAACAGGCGGGCACGTCGGGATTGCAGATATCCGGCTGATCGGGTGGCGTGTAAGCGGCAGATCCGCAATGATTCTGGATCACGCCATGCGCCGCGTTGTCCGCCTGGGTCACGACCCACAGCGAACCGGCATTGTCAGTGACGCAGGTGTCATCGAGCGTTGTCACCAGATGAAAGCGTATCGGCACATTGCGCTTGATGGCTTCGGCGCGGGCCATGCGCAAGCCACTCATGATCGACTCGGCAACGGCGCGGGCACGGGATGTTTCCATCATGGTGTTGAACGAGGCGATACCCAGCCCGAGCAACACTGCAGCGATGGCCAGGGTGACCATCAACTCGATGACCGTAAACCCGCGCTGTTTCATCAACAACCGCCTTTGCTTCTTACCCAGCAACCGGCGTTGGAAGGCCAGCCGTTGCTGGCGGCACTGCCTGAGGTAACGGTTGCCTTGGTGCCCGCCTCATTGACGGTATAGACAAAACCACCGGTACCGACTGAAGCATTGCCGGTCGCCGTGTAGGTGAAGCCCTGCCCGGTCGACACACAGGTGAATGTGAAGTTGGTGACGCCCGTGGTCGGGGCCGGAATACCGCAGTTGGGCGCTGCGCCGTAATCCCGATTGTCCTGGTAGTACTGTTCCATCCGCAGTTGCAAGCCCGACAGCTGCGAAAACGCCTCGGTCAGTTTGCCGCGGGTGATGTAATCGTTGTAGGCAGGCACGGCGATGGCGCTCAAAATACCAATGATGGCGATGACCACCATCAACTCAATCAGCGAAAACCCTCGTTCTTTTTGCATGGCTATATCCCCGGAATCGTTCCACCAACCCCCGTTACACAGGCAACACGGATTGAGGACACGTGATTAATAACAAAGTTACTGGCCAGAGCATAGCATCGGCCGACCAGTGGCGGATTCTTCCGGACGAATGGCTTTCAGGCCTGGCCAAGGGCGATTCACCGGCGTCCGGATTGCCTGCCCGCAGCCGCACCGCTATAATCCGCGCCTCGCTGTTGTAGCTCAGTTGGTAGAGCAACTGATTCGTAATCAGTAGGTCGCCAGTTCGATTCCGGCCAACAGCACCAATGCGAAAAGGGGTTAGCCAAAGCTGGCTAACCCCTTTTTTTCTTTTGAAGCGTCAGATCAGCGATTCACGTTGACCACCGTGCGGCCACGCACCTTGCCTTCCAGCACCGAGGGTGCATAGGCGATAACTTCGCCCAGGCCTATTTCCACCGTCATCTGCTCCAGCCTAGCGCGATCGATGTTCTTCGCAATCATTTCCCACGCCCGGGCGCGAATCTCATTGGGTACGAAAATGCTGTTGATGCCGTAAAGGCAAACGGCGCGCAGGATGAAGGGCATGACGGTTGATGGGAAATCTGCTCCCTGCGCCAGCCCGCAGGCCGCTACGGCACCGTTCCATTTGGTCTGGGCGCAGGCATTGGCGAGGGTATGGCTGCCGACGGTATCGACCACGCCTGACCAACGCTCAGTTTGCAGTGCCTTGCCACCTGCGGCCGACAACTCGGCGCGATCGATGATCTTCGCTGCCCCGATGAACCTGAGGTAGTCGCTTTCGCTCGTTCGTCCGGTCGAGGCGACGACTTCATAGCCCAGACCCGCGAGCAAGGCGACGGCGATGGAACCGACGCCCCCGGCCGAACCGGTGACCAGGACCTCGCCATCGCCGGGCTTGAGACCATGCTTTTGCAAGGCCATTACCGACAGCGCCGCAGTAAATCCCGCGGTCGCGATTACCATCGCGTCGCGCGTGGAGTAGCCCTCGGGAAGGGCCAGCAACCAATCCCGCGACAGCCGGGCCTTTTGCGTCAGCCCGCCCCAATGCTGTTCGCCGAGGCCCCAACCGGTAACGACGACGCGATCGCCCGCTTTCCAGTCCGGATCGCGACTGGATGACACGGTGCCGGCCAAGTCGATGCCCGGGATCATCGGCCAGTTGCGCACGACCCCACTGCGGCAGATGGCCAGCGCGTCCTTGAAGTTGACGGTCGAGTATTCGACATTGACGTCGACGTCGCCCGCCGGCAATTGCGCCTCGTCAAGCTGCTTCAATTCGGCGATCGTCTTCTTGTCCTGCTGCGTCAGGTAAATGGCGTTGAACATGGTTGCCTCCTATGGTCGTTGCGCCCAATTGGCGATGATGGTGTGTAGCGCATCCAGCCCATCGGTCAGCGCCGCCGGGCCTGGCTGCAGGATCAATGGCGATTTGACTTCAAACAACTGACCGTCACGAACGGCAGGCACGGCGTCCCATCCGGGACGTGCAGCGACGCGTTCGGGCCGAAACTTCTTGCCGCACCAGGAACCGATCACGATATCCGGTGCGCGCGCAATGACTTCGTCGCCATTCTCCAGGATGCGGCCCTTTGCCAGCGAACTGGCCGCGCGCTCGGGAAAAATGTCGTCACCGCCGGCAATGCCGACCAGTTCACTCACCCAGCGGATGCCGCTGATCTGCGGATCATCCCATTCCTCGAAATAGACCCTTGGCCGGCGTGACAATTGCGCCGCCGCACGGCGTACCGACTCGACATGCGCTTCAAGTTTGCCGGCATAGGCCTCGGCCTTTGATGACGCACCTACCATCGCGCCAAGCCGGCGCACGTAGGCAAGGATGTGATTGACTGACCGGTGATTGCTGATCCACACCTCGACGCCACGCTTGATCAGCGCCTGCGCGATATCTGCCTGAATGTCGGAAAACCCCACGACAAAATCGGGATTGAGATTGAGTATCTCGTCGATCTTCGCGCTGGTGAATGCGGAAACCTTGGGCTTCTCCCGGCGTGCCCTTGGCGGACGTACGGTGAAACCGGAAATGCCGACAATGCGATGTTCTTCACCGAGTGCATACAGCACTTCTGTCGGTTCTTCGGTGAGGCAGACAATCCTTTGGGGGTAATGGTCAACCATGATTCAGGCACGGCACCCACAGGGCGCCGCAAGCCCGGATGTCAGAATTGATCGTCGGCAATCGCGATGGCACCGGCGGCACCATTGACCACCGCATAGGCAATGCCGCCCGCCTGCGACAGCACATGGTCGGCATAGAAACGGGCCGTCGTGATCTTGGTCTTGTAGAAAGCCGCATCACCGGAACCATCGGCCAGACGCTGCTTCGACGCCAGCGCGGCACGCGCCATCTGCCAGCCACCGGCAACGATGCCGAACAGCTTGAGGAAGGGCACCGAGCCGACCGATGCCGCCTGTACATTGCTGCCATACGTTGCAACGATGTAGTTGACGCCCTGCTCCAGCGCATCAACCCCTGCTGAAAGCGATTTCCTGATGGCCGCGAGTTCATCGTCGTTATGCGTGCTCAGATCCACTTCCACCTTGCGCATGGCGGCGATCAAGCCCTTGATGGTCTGGCCCCCATCGCGCGCGATCTTGCGGCCGAGCAGGTCGTTGGCCTGGATCGCGGTGGTACCTTCATAAATCGCGGTGATGCGCGAATCGCGAAAATGTTGTGCAGCACCGGTCTCTTCGATGAAGCCCATGCCGCCGTGAATCTGCACGCCAAGCGAAGTGATGTCGATAGAGTTTTCGGTGCTCCAGCCCTTGACGATCGGGATCATCAGTTCGACAAAAGCCTGATTCTGCTTGCGCGTTGCGTCGTCTGTGTGGCAGCGTGCCGCGTCGGTGGCAGCGGCAACCACGCAGGCAACTGCACGCATCGCTTCAGTCTGCGATTTCATCAGCATCAGCATGCGCCGTACATCGGGATGGCGAACGATGGACACCTTGCCGCCACCCTTGACGCCGAGTTCAGTACCCTGGATACGATCGCGGGCGTAGCCCAGCGCGCGCTGATAGGCGCGCTCGGACAATCCAACGCCTTCGAGGCCAACGGCAAAACGCGCCGCATTCATCATGATGAACATGTACTCGAGGCCGCGATTTTCTTCGCCCACCAGAAAGCCGGTGGCACCGCCATGGTCACCAAAGGCCAGCACGGCCGTCGGGCTGGCATGGATACCCAGCTTGTGTTCGATCGACACACAATGAACATCATTGCGCCCGTTTTCCTTATCCGGCATGCCATCCGCCTTGAGCAGGAACTTGGGTACGACGAACAGCGAAATACCCTTCACGCCTTCCGGTGCGTCAGGCGTCCGCGCCAGCACCAGATGAATGATGTTGTCGGTAAGGTCATGCTCGCCGTAGGTGATAAATATCTTTTGCCCGAACACCTTGTAAGTTCCCTCCCCCTGCGGTACGGCTTTCGTCCGCACGGCGGCGAGGTCGGAGCCGGCTTGCGGCTCGGTCAGGTTCATGGTCCCCGTCCATTCGCCGCTTACCATTTTGGGAAGATACTTTTGCTTGAGCTCGTCCGAACCGCGCAGCTCGATGGCCTCGATGGCGCCACGTGTCAGCATCGGACACAGGGTGAACGCCATGTTGGCGGAATTCCACATTTCCTCGACCAGCGTCGACACCAGCCGCGGCAGGCCCTGGCCGCCATGTTCGGTGGGACAGGAAAGCGCATTCCAGCCGCTGTCGACGAACTGCTTGTAGGCGCCCTGCCAGCCCGGCGCGGTCTTGACCTTGCCGTCGTTCCATGTGGCACCGACCTGATCACCGCCCCAGTTCAGGGGAGACAACACACCGCTGGCAAACTTGCCGGCTTCCTCGAGGATGGCATCCACCACATCAGGGGATGCTTCTTCGCAGCCGGGGAGTTGCGACACTTGCTCCAGGCCGGCCAGCTCCTGCAACACAAACTTCATGTCGCGCAGCGGTGCGTTGTATTCACTCATTGACGTCTCCGATTACAGTGCCGCGACGAGCTGCGGCACGACTTCGTTCAGATCACCCACCAGGCCGTAGTCTGCCACCTGGAAGATCGGTGCCTCGGCATCCTTGTTGATAGCGACGATGACCTTGGAGTCCTTCATCCCGGCGAGATGCTGGATCGCGCCGGAAATACCAACCGCGATGTACAGCGTCGGCGCCACGATCTTGCCAGTCTGGCCGACCTGATAGTCATTAGGCACGAAGCCGGCATCGACCGCAGCACGGCTGGCGCCCATGGCGGCGCCCAGCTTGTCCGCAAGGGGCTCCAGCACCTTGTGGTAGTTCTCGCCGCTGCCCACACCACGACCACCAGAGACGATGATCTTTGCAGCACCCAGCTCGGGACGGTCGGACTTCGACAATTCGCGCGAGATGAACTTGCTCTTGCCGGAATCGCCGACCGCTGCGATCGATTCGACGGCAGCACTGCCGCCCGTGGCTGCAGCGGCTTCGAAGCCGGTCGTACGGACCGTGATGACCTTGATGGCGTCAGCGCTCTGCACCGTGGCAATCGCGTTACCGGCATAGATCGGTCGCTCGAAGGTATCGGGACTGTCGACCTTGCTGATATCGGAGATCTGCGAAACGTCCAGCTTGGCGGCAACGCGAGGCAGCACATTCTTGCCACTGGCTGTCGCCGGTGCAAGGACATGCGTGTAGTTTTTGGCAATGGCCAGAATCTGCTCGGCTAGGTTTTCCGCCAGACCGTCGGCCAGATGAGGGGCTTCCGCCGTCAGCACCTTGGCGACACCCGCGACTTGCGCGGCAGCCTGGGCAGCAGCACCGGCGTTGTTGCCGGCGACCAGCACGTGCACATCGCTACCGCATTGCGCGGCAGCCGTGATGGCATTGAGGGTTGCGCTCTTCAGGGAGGCGTTGTCGTGTTCAGCAATTACGAGTACGGACATGTCAGATCACCTTCGCTTCATTCTTCAGTTTTTCCACCAGCGCCGCAACATCCGGCACCATGACACCACCCTTGCGCTTGGCCGGCTCGACCACTTTCAGCGTCTTCAGGCGCGGCGTGACATCAACGCCCAGCGCATCGGGCTTGTGCGTGTCGAGCGGCTTTTTCTTTGCCTTCATGATGTTCGGCAGCGTCGCATAACGCGGTTCGTTCAGGCGCAGGTCGGTACTGACCAGTGCCGGCATCGACAGCTCAATGGTTTCAAGACCTCCATCGACTTCACGGGTTACTGTGGCTTTGTCGCCTGCGATAACCACCTTGGATGCAAACGTGGCTTGCGGCCAGCCCAGCAAGGCGGCAAGCATCTGGCCGGTCTGGTTGGCGTCGTCATCGATCGCCTGCTTGCCGCAAATGATCAGGTTGGGTTGTTCCTTGTCGGCAACGGCTTTCAACAGCTTCGCCACGGCGAGCGGTTGCAGTTCTGCATCGGTCTCGACCAGGATGGCGCGATCAGCGCCGATGGCCAGGCCGGCACGCAGCGTTTCCTGGCAGGCGGCGGTACCGCAGGTGACGACAACCACTTCGGTTACCGTACCGGCTTCTTTCAACCGAACCGCCTCTTCGACGGCGATCTCGTCAAAGGGATTCATGCTCATCTTCACGCCAGCCAGCTCAACACCCGTGTTGTCGGCCTTGACGCGTACCTTGACGTTGTAATCGACAACGCGCTTGATTGGAACCAGTACCTTCACTTGAGTCTCCTTAGCAATCCAAAAATCAATCCTTAATACTGATAAAAACCACGACCACTCTTGCGGCCGAGATAACCTGCAGCAACCATTTCCTTCAACATCGGCGCCGGCGCGTAGCGCGGGTCACCAAAGCCTTCGTGGAACACTTCCATCACCGACAGCATGGTGTCGAGCCCGATCAGGTCAGCAAGTGCCAATGGCCCGATGGGGTGGCTGCACCCCAGCTTCATGCCGGTATCGATTTCTTCCGCGGTCGCAATGCCTTCGTCCAGCACGTTGATGGCCTCGTTGATCATCGGGCAAAGAATGCGATTGACGACAAAGCCAGGGCGGTTCTTGACCGTTATCGGGGTCTTGCCAACGGCAACGGCAAACGCCTTCATGTCCGCTAGGGTCTCACCAGATGTCTGCAAACCACAGATCAGTTCGACCAGCGCCATCACCGGCACCGGGTTGAAAAAATGCAGACCCATGAACCGCGATGGCTTGGACAGCGTCGCGGCCATCTGCGTTATGGAAATGGAAGACGTGTTGGTCGCGATGATCGCTTCGGCAGAAACCGTTTCTTCGATCTGCTTGAAGATGCGCAGCTTGATGGGCAGGTTTTCCGTCGCCGCCTCGATCACCAGGTCGACCTGTGCAATGTCGGCGTAATTGGTAGTGCCCTTGATGTTGGCCAGCAGCTGGTTCTTTTGCGCCTCGGTGATTTTTTCTTTCTTGATCAGACGATCAAGGCTGCCGGAGATGGTCTTCAGGCCACGGCCCACCGCCTCGTCATTGATGTCAACCATCACCACGCTGAAACCGGCACCGGCACATGCCTGCGCGATGCCGTTGCCCATGGTGCCTGCGCCGATGACGGCTACTTTTGAAATGCTCATTTGGTCTTCCTTGTTACGCCAAGCCTTCTTACGGCAAAGCCGCTAACTGAAAACCCCGCCCCGGGGCGGGGTTTGGGGTGGGGGCAATAAATATGCTTTTGCGTTTTAGCATCGCCAAAGGTCAATTCCTCTCGGGCCAGCAATCACATGTTGCGGCGATATTTGCCGCCGACTTCGTACAAGGTGCTGGTGATCTGGCCCAGCGAGCAGCAGCGCACGGCATCCATCAACACGGCGAACACATTGCCGTCTTCGATAACAGTGCGGCGCAGGCGCTCCAGCATGGCGGGTGCCTGTTCCTTGTTGGCCTCCTGGAACGCGGCAACGCGCTTGAGTTGCGACTGCTTTTCATCATCGGTCGAGCGCGCCAGCTCGATCTCGACCTGGGCGTTGCCCTTCGGATTGAGATAGGTGTTCACGCCGATGATGGGGTAGGAACCGTCGTGCTTCTTGTGCTCGTAATACAGCGACTCTTCCTGAATCTTGCCGCGCTGATAGCCCGTTTCCATGGCACCAAGCACGCCACCCCGCGAGGCGATGGCTTCAAACTCCTTCAGCACCGCTTCTTCCACGAGGTCAGTCAATTCATCAATGATGAAACTGCCCTGATTCGGGTTTTCGTTCTTGGCAAGGCCAAACTCGCGGTTGATGATCAGCTGGATCGCCATCGCACGACGCACCGATTCTTCGGTCGGCGTCGTGATCGCTTCATCATATGCATTGGTATGCAGGCTGTTGCAGTTGTCGTAGATGGCCAGCAGCGCCTGCAGCGTGGTGCGAATGTCGTTGAAATCCATCTCCTGCGCGTGCAGCGAACGGCCGGAGGTCTGAATATGGTATTTCAGCTTCTGGCTGCGATCGTTGGCGCCGTACTTGTCACGCATTGCCACCGCCCAGATGCGACGGGCGACACGGCCGATCACCGAATACTCGGGGTCCATGCCGTTGCTGAAGAAGAAGGAAAGGTTCGGCGCGAACTCGTCGATGTTCATGCCGCGCGCGAGGTAGGTTTCAACAAAGGTGAAACCGTTCGACAAGGTGAAGGCGAGCTGCGAAATTGGGTTGGCGCCTGCCTCGGCGATGTGATAACCCGAGATCGATACCGAGTAGAAGTTCTGCACCTTGTTGCCAACAAAGAACTCCTGAATGTCGCCCATCATCTTGAGCGCAAATTCGGTGGAGAAGATGCAGGTATTCTGCCCCTGGTCTTCCTTGAGGATGTCTGCCTGCACCGTGCCGCGCACGACGGACAGCGTCGTCGCCTTGATCTTTTCGTGTTCGGCGGCCGACGGATCGCGGCCATTGTCGGCCTTGAACTTGTCAACCTGCTGGTCAACAGCGGTATTCATGAACATGGCCAGGATCATCGGGGCCGGGCCGTTGATGGTCATTGACACGGAGGTCGTCGGCGCACACAGGTCAAAACCGGAATACAGGACCTTCATGTCGTCCAGCGTGGCGATCGAAACACCGGAGTTGCCGACCTTGCCGTAGATGTCCGGACGCGGATCGGGATCGCAACCATACAAGGTCACTGAATCGAAGGCAGTCGACAGGCGATGGGCGGGCATGCCGGCCGACACATGCTTGAAGCGTCGATTGGTACGGAAGGCATCGCCTTCACCGGCGAACATGCGGGTCGGGTCTTCGCCCTCACGCTTGAAGGGGAACACGCCTGCCGTGAAGGGGAAATAACCTGGTGCGTTTTCCTTCATCAGGAACTTCAAGGTCTCGCCGTCATCCTCGAAGTTCGGCAATGCGACCTTGCGAATCTTCGAGCCGGAAAGCGATTCGCTGGTGATCTTGGTACGAATTTCCTTGTCGCGAATCTTGACGACATATTCGTCGCCCGCGTACTGCTCGCGCATGGCGGGCCATTGTTCGAGCAGCTTTCTTGCAACCGGCGTCAGCTCGC
>CANJXH010000032.1 GCA_947478755.1 Betaproteobacteria bacterium
CTGGTGATGTCGGCGGATACCGATTTTGATGACAGCGTATTGGCTTCTCGATTGAGTTCCTGCATCAGAAAGTCCAGGCGCTTGCCCATTGCACCGCCTTTGGCGAGGACACGCTCCACCTCGTCAAAGTGTGCAGCAAGGCGCGTAAGCTCTTCAGCCACGTCACTTTTTGCGGCAAACACCCCTACCTCCTGGCGAATGCGCTCTTCGTCAATGGCAGCAACAGCCTCGCGCAGGCGTGCCGACAGGCGGTCGCGATAGTCGGCGAGCAAGGGGGCCAGCAAAGGTCCTATCTCAGTGACCAGTTCGCGCATGCGCGCGACTCGCGATCGAATTGCATCAGCCAGCTTGGCCCCTTCGCGCGCGCGACTGGCAAGCAACTCGACCAGCAATGAAGACATCAGCGCCAGACATTCGGCTTCCAGTTGCTGTGCATCCAGTTGCTGCTCTGCCAAAACACCCGGCCAACGCAGAATATCGGCTACCGACAATGGTGTTGCGGCCGGCAATACAGCGCGCACAGCTGCTTCCTGCGCGGCAAGCTGGGCCAGTCTGGTCGGGTTCGGCAGGCTGTCGCGCGAACCTTTGTCGGCACCCGGCTGAGGCTGGAGATAGACCCTGCACTCGATCTTGCCGCGCCCCATGGCGTTGCTGATCAGCTCGCGTAACTTCATCTCAATCTGACGCAAATCGTCGCCAATGCGGAAAGTGATGTCGAGATAGCGCGAATTGATGCTCTTTACCTCAATGCTGAGGATGGCCTGGCCCAGGTCACGATTGCCAGCGGCATAGCCGGTCATGCTGTAGATCATGTTTTGTATCGCGGTTTGTGAAATCCGTGGCTTTACACGGCTTCAGCTTCAACAGAGAATCGCGCATTGTATTGGAACCCCGGATTGATGTTGTCCCAGCAATTCAATTTGCCATTGCCGTCTGGAACCATCGTCGGCACCTATCGCATCGAGCGCCCGTTGTCGGATGGCGGGTTTTCGATCGTCTACCTTGCGTACAGCGAAATGGGTGTTCCGGTCGCGCTCAAGGAATACCTGCCCGCTTCGCTCGCGCTGAGGTCGGATGGCTCTCTGGAGCCGACAGTCAGTGAGGAGCATCGCCCAGCTTTCGATCACGGACTGCGGTGCTTTTTCGAGGAAGGCCAAAACCTGTCGCGCTTGAACCATCCGAACGTGGTGCGTGTGCTGGATTTTTTCCGTGCCAATGGCACGGTCTATCTGGTGATGACCTACGAACGTGGGCGCACGCTGCAGGAGCATATTGGCAAGCACAGCGGAACACTGAGTGAAAGTTTCATCCGCAGCACTTTTTCTCATCTCTCGAGCGGTCTGCGCGAAGTCCACGCGCAAAAGCTTTTGCATCTGGATATCAAGCCGGCCAATATTTATCTGCGCAGCAGCGGCGAACCGGTGCTGCTGGATTTCGGCGCGGCACGACAGACGATTGATCGCGATCTGCCGCAATCGCTCGCGATGCGAACACCGGGGTTCGCGGCACCCGAGCAGTATGCCGGTGATGCCGACGTGCTGGGTCCGTGGACCGACATCTATGCCATTGGCGCCACCATGTACGCCTGCCTTTCCGGTACCAAGTTGCCCGCCGCCGAGGAACGACTGAAACGCGACGAGCTGTGCCCGGCGGCAAGCAACTGGAAGGGAAAATACTCGCACCATTTACTCCGCGTGATCGATAGCTGCCTTGCCCTTGATCCGCTGTTGCGGCCACAAAGTATCTTTGCGCTACAACGCGAACTCGCCAATGAAGTGACCGACACGCCAACGCAAGGCGGTATCGCGAACCGCATTCGCAGCTTTTTCAAAAAATGAAATTCACCCTTTACCAAGATAGCCGCGTCGGCGGCCGCAAGAACAATCAGGATCGCCTGCTGTATCGCTACACATCCGACGCATTGCTGATGGTCGTGGCGGACGGCATGGGCGGGCACAGTTATGGCGAGGTGGCGTCGCTGATTGCCACCGCGCGCATTTCGAGCTTTTTTGCCGATTGCGCCAAACCCTACCTTGTAAACCCTGCACAATTTCTGCTCGATGCTTTCCTGGATGCCCATGAAACGGTGAAGGCACTGGCAGGCGAGCACCCACGCCCGCCACTAACCACCTGCGTCGCCTGCATCGTGCAAAATGGCCAGGCATGGTGGGCGCATGCCGGTGATTCGCGCTTCTACCTGATCCGTGATGGGCGACTGCTTGCGCGCACGCGAGACCATTCCTACGTCGAAGGCCTGTTTCAGCGCGGCCTGCTTTCCGCCGAGGAAACCCTGCGCCACCCGCAACGCAATTTGGTGCTCAGCTGCCTCGGGGCACAAGAAAACCCTCGCATAGACCGTGACAGCCAGAACCTTCAAAACGGCGATGTCATCCTGCTCTGCAGTGATGGTGTGTGGGAACCGTTACGGGAGCAAACGCTGGTGAACTCGTATCGTCTGGGCGAGGTTGAAAAGGTTTCACCAAAGCTGCTCGATCGCGCCCAGCAGAATGCGGGTGATAATGCCGACAATCTCACGCTGATTGCGATGCGCTGGCAGGGTACTGATTCGGGCCCGGTCACAGTCTCGAATTTTCCCGCCACGATCTTTGATGTTGCTGGTGACCAAACGGGTGCTGCGGGGACGTCACCGGTCATGCTTGACGAAGACGACATCGAACGTGCGATTGCCGACATCAAGACCCGCATCAAAACCCAATAGAGGATTTCTCAATGACCAGACCCAGCAATCGCCGCAACGACGAATTGCGCAAGCTCACCATCACTCGCCAATACACCTGCCACGCGGAAGGCAGCGTGCTGGTGGAATTCGGCAACACCAAGGTACTGTGCACCGCCAGTGTGGAAGAAAAAGTGCCCGGCTTCATGAAGGGCAAGGGCGAAGGCTGGGTGACGGCCGAATACGGCATGCTGCCGCGTTCCACTCACACCCGCAGCGCGCGCGAGGCGGCCAAGGGCAAGCAATCGGGCCGTACGCAGGAAATTCAACGCCTGATCGGACGAAGCTTGCGCGCCATCACCGACATGAAAGCGCTGGGCGAGCGCCAGATCACGCTTGACTGCGATGTCCTGCAAGCCGACGGTGGTACCCGTTGCGCCTCGATCACCGGCGCCTATGTTGCCCTGCATGATGCCGTCACCAGCCTGATCGCCGGCGAAAAGCTTGCCGCAAGCCCACTGCGCGATAGCGTTGCGGCAGTATCGGTGGGTATCGTTGACGGGCAACCGGTGCTGGATCTGGACTACGATGAAGACTCGACCTGTGATACCGACATGAACGTCGTGATCACCGGAAATGGCGGCATTGTCGAGGTGCAGGGCACCGCCGAAGGTGCGCCGTTTTCGCGCGCGGAACTGGATGCCTTGCTCGCCCTGGCGGGCAACGGTATTGCGCAGATCATCGCGGCACAAAAAGCTGCCATCAACGCTTGAGCATCGTTTCATGAACAGACTTGTTCTCGCCTCCAACAACGCCGGCAAATTACGCGAGTTCTCGCAGCTTTTCGCGCCGCTCGGCATAGAGTTGCTACCGCAATCGGCTTTCAATGTTTCGGAAGCCGAAGAACCGCATCCCACCTTTGTCGAAAACGCCTTGGCCAAGGCGCGTCATTGCGCTCGCGTCACCGGCCTGCCCTCGCTTGCCGACGATTCGGGTCTCTGCGTTGCCGCGCTGGACGGTGCCCCTGGCGTGACGTCGGCCCGCTACGCAGGCGAACCGAAGTCGGACACACGAAACAACGAAAAGCTCCTCGCGAGTCTGCGTGGAAAGGCCAACCGCCGCGCCCACTTTGTCTGCGTGTTGGCACTTTGCCGCCACTGGGACGATCCGCAACCGCTGATTGCGGAGGGCGAATGGCATGGCGAGATCATCGACACGCCCGATGGTACCGGTGGTTTCGGTTACGACCCTTTGTTTTATTTGCCCGATTACAGCTGCACGTCGGCGGCGCTTGATGTCGAAGAAAAAAATCGCATTTCGCATCGAGGCAAGGCGCTTCAACTCCTGCTCAAACGCTTGCAGGTAACCACCTGAATGGGCAAGACCGTCATCCCGATCGTCGCTCAGACAGATGCGGCACCCGGGTTTTCGGCACCTCCACCACTGTCGCTGTATGTCCACATTCCCTGGTGCGTCAAAAAGTGTCCCTATTGCGACTTCAATTCGCATGAACGGCGCGACGAACTGCCTCAAGCCGAATATGTCAATGCACTGATCGCTGACCTTGAATCCGGCTTGCCCTGGATTTGGGGACGGCAGGTGTCGAGCATTTTCATCGGTGGTGGCACGCCAAGCCTGTTCGCACCCGAGTCGTTTGATACATTGCTTGCCGCTATTCGTGCCCGGGTCGCACTGCTGCCCGATGCGGAGATCACGCTGGAAGCCAATCCCGGTACCATTGAGGCCGGCAAGTTTGAAGGCTTTCGGGACGCGGGGATCAACCGGATTTCGATCGGAATCCAGAGTTTCGACGTTCAAAAGCTCCGATCGCTTGGCCGCATCCATTCAGCCGATGAAGCCAGGCGCGCCATTGAGATGGCGCAGCGCCACTTCGACAACATCAACCTTGACCTGATGTACGCGCTACCACAGCAAACGCTGTCACAGGCGCAGACTGACATCGACACTGCCATTGGCTTTGGTACGACGCATCTTTCGGCCTATCACCTGACGCTGGAACCCAATACGCCATTCCACCACTCACCGCCGCCGTTGCCGACTGACGATCTGAGTGCTGATATGCAGGAGATGATCGAATCTTCGCTTGCAAGTGCGGGCTTCATGCACTACGAAACATCGGCCTTCGCAAGACCGGGGCGGCAATGCCGGCACAATCTGAATTACTGGAATTTCGGCGACTATCTTGGCATTGGTGCCGGCGCTCACGGCAAACTGACCAGCCATGCCGGCGTGGTTCGGGAAACCCGGCGCAAGCACCCTCGTGAATATCTGCAGGCGGCGTCGCGGGGCGAGTTCGCGCTTGAGCGAGCAGAAGTCGACCCTCAGGAATTGCCGTTTGAGTTCATGATGAATGCACTGCGCCTGTGCGATGGATTCGCCACACGACTATATCCGGAGCGCACCGGACTGGCCTTGTCGGGAATTCAGGACCGACTGATCACGGCGCAGCGCGATGGCCTGTTGCAGGTGTCGTCGGACCACATTGCCCCCACCGCGCACGGACAGCGGTTTCTCAACGCACTGTTGCGGCGTTTTCTTTCCGAATAAAGACAACGTCCCATACGCCGTGTCCCAATCGCAACCCCCTGGTTTCAAATTTGGTTTGTGGTCGATAGGCGGGGCGCGGGGCAAATCCCTCCGAACTGTTTTGCAATAAGGTCTCGCCGCTCAATACCTCCAGCATCTGCAACGCATATTCTTCCCAGTCGGTCGCACAATGGATATAGGCGCCCGGTGCCAGGCGCAGCGCCAGTTCATGCACGAATGCTGGTTGTATGAGGCGCCGTTTGTGTTGGCGTTTTTTGGGCCATGGATCGGGGAAAAAGACATGGATGCCGGCCAACGAGGCTGGGGCGATCATGTCCCGCACCACTTCAACGGCGTCGTGCTGGATGACGCGCAAATTGTTGAGTTCGCGCGTCGCAATTTCCTTGAACAAGGCACCGACGCCGGGGGTATGCACCTCGATCCCGATGAAGTTCTTGTCGGGCTGTGCAGCGGCAATCGCCGCCGTGGTCTCGCCCATGCCGCAGCCGATTTCAAGTATGACGGGGGCTGTTGTTGCAAACGCGGCGTTGAAATCCAGCATCTGCCGTGCGTATGGAATTCCCCAGCGAGGCGCGCCATCTTCGAGATAGCGCAGTTGCGCATGGGAAACCCTTCCCTGTCGCAAAACAAAGCTGCGTATGTGGGGATGCGCAACAGAAATGTCGTCAGGGTCTTGGTTTGAAGTCGTCATCTGGATCGGAATATTGGGTTGACAGCCAGGAAGACATCGCGGCACAAGTCGGCACGGCATCGCCCGTAGCCATTTTCGCCTTTGCAGCGCGGCTGCCCTGTTCCTGCGCCTGGCTGATCCACCCCTCAAGGGTGCCATCCAGTTGGGCATCTGCCCAGTGCAGCGTCAATGTCGCCCTTGCTTCCTCAGCGCTGGCGGCGGTGTTTTCCCGCCAGCGGGCCAAGGCATCCGTCAAGTCTGCACGTGAGGATTCGGACAATTGGGGCAGACACGCTTCGCCCTCGGCCTCCAAGGTGACCACTTTGGCCAGACGGGAAGCGAGTGTCTGCAACTGATATTGCTGCCGCAGGTTGTAGCGGGACTTTTCCAGGGTATCCGGGAGCGAGTCGCAGGCTGCGACCATTTCGAGCGAGCCGGGTTTCAGGTCAAGATTGTTTTTCAACCCTATCGCCGTGACGATATCGCTCCATTTGGCTTCGGCAGCGTGGTCGCCAAAAAAATAGCTTGAGAGCGTTCGTTCCGCCTCCTCGATGACGGGCGTTTGCGCCTGGTCCCACTTGGCGTAGGCGAGCAGCAAGGTTTCGCGGCTTTTGGTCGCCGCGCCATCGGCCAGGCAGGTAACAGCCAATAGCGTCACCCCATGGGCAAGACCAAACAGGCGCTGCAACGACAATATTTTTGGCTGTTCGAACGCATATCCTCGATGCTGGGGCAACAAGGGCTGTGTTTGCGCCTGTAGCGAAGCAACCATCAGTAGCGCCCCAAACAGGACGGCAAGGCGTTTCAACTGCCGATCAACCCTGAAGTCGGCGAACTGGGACTGGCAGCATAAAACTTTTTCGGCATACGCCCTGCCCGCCATGCCTCACGTCCTGCCTCGACTGCCTTTTTCATCGCGCCGGCCATCAGCACAGGATCGTTGGCCAACGCAATGGCGGTATTCATCAGGACACCATCGCAACCAAGTTCCATGGCGATGGCGGCATCGGATGCAGTGCCAACACCGGCATCAACTAGGACGGGCACCTTGGACTGCTCGATGATCAGCTTGAGATTCCATGGGTTCAAAATGCCCATGCCGGAACCGATCAAAGACGCCAGCGGCATGACGGCGACACAGCCGATTTCTTCGAGCATCCGCGCCTGAATCGGATCGTCCGAGCAATACACCATCACCTTGAATCCGTCTTTCACCAGTGTTTCGGCAGCCTTGAGTGTTTCCGGCATGTTGGGAAACAGCGTGTCCTTGTCGCCCAGCACCTCAAGCTTTACCAGATCATGTCCGTCGAGCAGTTCACGCGCGAGGCGCAACGTGCGCACCGCCTCGTCCGCGCTGTAGCAGCCGGCAGTGTTGGGCAGGTAAGTGAATTCGGCCGGTGGCAAGGCATCCAGCAGCGAGGGTTGATTGGGATCCTGACCGATATTGGTACGACGGATCGCAACAGTCACTATCTGCGCACCAGACGCCAAGACAGCTTCCCGAGTTTGCGCGAAATCCTTGTATTTCCCGGTGCCTACCAGCAAGCGGGAGTGATAAGCCTTGCCTGCAATAACGAGGGCGTCAGTGGTCATGGGTGCGTTCTGGTTTATCCGCCACCAACAGCGACAACGATCTCGATGCGATCGCCATCGGCAAGCGGGGTGGAAGAGTGGAGACTTTTGGGTACGATTTCGCCATTTTTTTCAACCGCTACACGCTTGCCGGTATGGCCAAGGCCATCCAGCAGCGCCGCCACGGTGGCGTAAGCCACCGGCCGTGTTTCGCCGTTGATAAGTATCGTGTTCATGGGAGTAAAAATTTTAACATGGCGCCCCGACCGCCCCGCTTTGCATTTGCGGAACAATCTGGTGTTCTGTTCATCAGCAAGGGGAACGGGACCTGGATTGCCCCGTTGATCCGATGCTCAGGCAAATTTGCCAGTCGGTACTTGTGCCCCTACAATCGCAGCCTGCGCGGGCGTCGTATAACGGCATTACCTTAGCTTCCCAAGCTAATGAAGAGGGTTCGACTCCCTTCGCCCGCTCCAGTATTGCTGCGCACTTGCGCAGCCTTGGGGAAACCTTAGAACAAACGTCCCGAATCGACCCAGGGTGCTGCAGCCGAGTACCAGAAAATCTGCAGCACGCCCATGATGAAAAATGAGGCCCACAGGGTGGCAGCCGCCATCAGGATGCCTCTCCAGGTTGTCTCGCTGTTCAATGCAAAACCGGCGTTCGCCGGGATGGCAGCCCATTTCTGCACATAGGCAAAGCCGAAATATGGCAGCGCAAGAATGCCACCCCCAAGCCACAGGTTCGACCAGGCCACGCCCCACAGCAGATACTCAGGTGCCTGATGGTAGGTGTACACGCCAAGCCCCGACACCAGTGGAACTTCAGCCAGCATGTCAAAGACGGCAGCCAGGACAAAGACTATCGGGAAATGCAAAGCCCCCAACTTGCTGCTCATCTTGCCGTGGAATCTCGACAGCAACAACGGTGCAAGGCCGAAACCGATGCTCCAGTTGCAGGCGACGGCGATCGGATACTGCTGGCCAAGAATGTGTATGCCCGGAATCATGATCAGGTTCGGCGTAAAGGTGGCGTTGAAAAACCACTTCCCACACCATATCCAGTCAAACACAAACAGGAAAAATCCGCCGAGGATGGCGCCCAGATTGAACGGGTTTCGCGATTTTATTGCCCAGCCCAGCGCTGCCAGAAACAGCAGCACACTTACGATTTCATAGATCGCCATTCTTGTTATCTCCTCTGAGGAAAGTGCCGAGCGCCACTCTAAATGATTTTGTTGCACTCGTGCATAATCCTGCCATGACATTGACTGAACTTCGCTATGTGGTTGCCTTGGCGCGAGAACGTCATTTTGGCCGGGCTGCTGAAAAGTGCGCGGTCTCGCAGCCGACATTGAGCGTCGCCATAAAAAAACTGGAGGACGAACTCGGCGTGATTTTGTTTGAACGCGCATCTACCGAGGTCCGCGTTACCGAGATCGGCGCAGGGATTGCGACACAAGCTGCGCGTGTACTGGCTGAAGTGTCCCGCTTGGGAGAAATCGCCAGCGCCGGAAAAGACCCGCTGAACGGTGCATTGCGGCTCGGCTGCATCTACACCATAGCGCCCTACCTGTTGCCCAGGCTGGTGCCGATCCTCAAGGAGCGCGCGCCCGCGATGCCCCTCATCATTGAGGAGAGCTTTACCTCGCGCCTGCTCGACAAGATCAAATCTGGTGAATTGGACATCGGCATCATGGCGTTACCAGTCGACGAGCCTGGCCTCGTCGTGCAGCCGGTGTACGATGAAGTGTTCCGTCTGCTTTGCCCCGCCGACCACGAGCTGGCGAAACAGAAATCGGTCACCGCAGCAGTACTGATGGAGTCACAGCTGCTGATGCTCGGACCCGGCAACTGCTTTCGCGAACAAGTACTCGACCTTTGTTCGCTGGCGAGCAAACAGGCCGGCGCTTCTCCCCACATCCTTGAAGGAAGTTCGCTGGAAACCATCCGGCATATGGTGGCGAGCGGTGTCGGGGTGACGGTCATGCCTGCATCGGCGGTGGATAACATCAGTCCCAAAGATCCGCTACTGCGGGTACGCCCCTTTGTCGAACCGCAACCCATGCGAAGGGTTGCGCTGGTATGGCGCGCCAGCTATCCGCGTTTCCGTGCAATTGACACCGTGCGCAAGGCAGTTATCGACTGCCGTCTTTCCGGCACGAAAGTGGTGAAGTAAGGCGATCATCTAGAGTGCCCTCGCCACCCACCCTCTTCCTGGGTAATGATCATCCATCGCAGAGAGCACGTGCTTTTTACTTAAGACTTTCGTAGCGGTCATGATAAGGACCCAGCCACTCGCGCACTTGTGTCGAAGCGACACCGAAGTCCCCGATCGCAAGCGGATGTGGTGTGCGTCCTGCTCTCTGCCCGCTTGCAACGTGGGCTTGCCACGCACGACACGTATCATCGCTGACCGGCAGATCGAAATGCCGGTAGATGAGCTCCGCAGTGCCGATTGGATCGCGCTGTAGGTCTTCGTTGCGCACATCGCAGAAGCGTCGCCCATCGTCGTATCGCTCGCGAACCTGTTCCGCCCTCGCCTGGGCACGTGCCCACATTGCAATCTGTTCGCGGCCGACAGTCTCGCGCGGCTGCGCACCGAGCATTTGCCGGAATTCAAAAATCATGTTGGCGGCGGAAGCCAACGCCAGCTCCGGCTGACGATGAATGTAGACAATGCAAGCATCGGGGAAGGTGTCGATCAGCGCATCGAGCGCCCAGAGATGACATGGGTCTTTGAGCAGCCAACGCTGGGGCGCGTCGCCACCGATCAGACCGAGCAGACGATGGTAACGCTGAAAGGCCCCGCGCGCATCGGCATCAAGACACCAGCGTGCGTAATTCGGCGCGCTCGTCGTGGAAGGAATTGTCGGCGACCAGAAGCTCTGCTGCAGGGCGAAACGGCACTCGTCGGGCTGATCGGCACGAATGACGTGCGTTTCCTCGAACACTGGACAAAGCTTGTTGATGGTATCAATACCTTGCGTGACCGCCTGGTACCAAGGATTGCTTTCCCAGCTATCGCGCGGCGGGCGCGGCATCGGCGCGCTGCCGAGCCAGGGAGGCAGCCACTGGTTGTGAGGGTCCTTGGACAGCAACTGCAGCAGCGCAGTCGTGCCGCTGCGCAATTGACCAATGATGATGAGCGGGCGTCTGATCGGCGCATTGGCGAAGTCTGGATAACGCTTGAAGCCTTCCTCGGCGAGCAGTCGCGCCACCAACATGCCGACGACCGACCCCTGGATGACGCCATGCCCTACATCGTTCAATACGCTATGACGATCATAGTCCGCCAAGGCGAGCTTCATTGGCTCGACATAGTCATCCGGTCCGAAATCGGAAAGGTTACAGGCCTGCATGGCCTGCTCGTGAAACTGCGCGAATTGATCCTCGAAGCTATCCATTGGCGGCAACTCCTGGTTACAGCAATGCGCTGGGTTTGAGTGGACCAAGCAGGGAGAGCACTATCAGCCCTGGTGGCGCGTTGATGACGTCCGGAATGCGATTGAACAGACAGGCGATGGTCGCATGACCCGAATCGAGACGTTCAATGGTGGAGCGGTTGCGCGGCATGCCTTCGATGGCCCAATAAGTGTGTTCAATTTCGTCGGGATGCGTCATTCGCACTTCTGTTTCGGCACGCGCGGTTACGCCTTCGACCGTATCAATCTCGGCCACTGTGCGCCAGCCAAGACAGTGGCCAGCGGGAAGCACACCTCCCCAGAACTCCGACTCGAGCGCCTTGGGATTGATCACCGGCTCGACGGACACGCGCGTGTCGGCGATGGTGTAGCCGAGGCCAAACAGCACCTGTTCCGGAATCGTCTTGTACGACGAGGCGATTGGATTGCGGTGAAAGCCCTTGGCTTCGAACTCCTCGACCGTCAGGCCGGCGCCGAGCTGCAGCACCTGGGCCTTGCCGCTGGCCTGCGCGGCGGCATTGGTGACACTACGATGGAACAAACTGCTGATCTTTGTGCAAGGTCCGGCGAGCGTCATGCCGGACCAGATACGCGACATGTCCCAGATGCCGGAACCGGTGAATGTCACGCGGTTTTTCTTCGCCAGTGCATCGATCTCGCGCGCCGCTTCGAGGTCGGTCCCCCAGGGAAAGTAGGACTGCGTGCCGTGACAAAGCACGTTCGCGCCCGCATTCATCAGGCGCTGATAGGCCGGCATGTTCTCGCGCAGAAAATTCGTCATGGTGACGATGCCGATATCGGCATCAAGGCTGCCATAGTCAGCCGTTTCGCAGTCTTGCACGACGACACCGAGATCTCGTCCCAGCCCGGCGAGCCGGCCGATATCCTGGCCGACCTTGGACCCAGCGCGGTTGTAGGCGGCGGCGATGGGCCAATTCTTCTCTGTAGCGAAGCGGGCGATATACTGACCGTATTGACCGACGCCATAGATCGCGATGCGGGGCTTGCGTGCCATGTTCAACCTCCTCTTGTGCTTGTAGGGGAAAACCGTTCCTTGATAGTGCCGAGGCAGTCTATAAGCGCATCGACGTGCGGTCTACGGAATGGTGTAAAGCGCTTTACAAAATGAGATCGATGACATGACTTCGTCAAAACAGGATACCGATCACGAGCGATGGACAGGTGAATGAAGATGGATGTTAGAAAAATTGCTTGGCCATGTGAACTATCGGCGGCGACAAAACAGGCGCTGATCCGCCATGCTCGGCCGTTGCTGCTCGACATGCAGCAACATATAAGGATAGGCAGCAAAGGCAGTAATGGCCTGTACTACGTCACCGATGGACTGGCCGCGCTCGGGTTGGAGCGGCAAGCCAAAACGCCACCGCTGGTCCTGATCGAGAGCGGTCAATGGTTCGGCGCATTGCTCAGCTTCGGCCATCCGGAACTCGCCTACCGCATCACAGCAGTCGATTACGTACGCCTGCTGCACATCCCGGACGAAGTGGTGCGCGCGATGGCGGCTGTGAACACGGAGCTTTTCAAGTTCCTTTATTTCATCGACGTCCGACATATCCGTGAAACGATCGATATGCTGTTCGCCACGGCAGGCATGGACAAGTCCAAACGAGTTGCCTATCTGTTGTTGAAGATTGGGGAACGCTTTTCCGCTCGCGACAACGCCGCGCTACCGGTCATTCCGTTATCCCAAGCTGCACTGTGCAAGATATTGGGATTGTCGCGGCCTTCGCTCAGCCAAGAATTGAAGGCACTCCAAGTAGTCGGGCTTATTCGTGTCGAGCGCAAGCGAGTATCGATTCTCGAACCGGCGGGTCTCCAACAAGTCGCGACGGGTACGCCGGTATGAATCACGGCCCGTAATTTGCCGCGCAGCGATCAGGAAAATATCACCGATAATCCGAGCCGCAGCCGATGCGGCAGCATCGTGCTGGTATGGCGCACCAGCTATCCGCGCTGGGAAGACGTACCGGAGTCATGGGCATGCCCGGATTGCGGCGTAGCCAAGGCGGATTTCGTGATGGCGGAAATCTAGCCGAGGACGCGGGGCTACTGTCAGTGGCTCGGTGTCATGCGACGAATTTCAGTCGCGATGATGTCTCGCATGGCCTGGCTACTGACAGCCTTCGGATCAAACACGGTTTGCGCGGCCAAGCCGCTGACCAAGGCGAAAAGGCGCCTGGCCTCGTTCTCGCAACCATCGCCACCACCAAACACCTGCGCGCCCCATTTCGTCTTCATCACCGACACAGTCAGCGTGACCGCATGACGGAAATAGTAACGGTGCTCCCTGGCAAACTCGGCATCGCCGATCACCATGCCCCAGAAGGCAAACCACACCTGCCAGTTGCGCAGACGCGTCTTGTCAAGCGGTAGCAACGCTTCCAGACAGCCTTGAAGGTCGGCCGGGTCTTTTTCCACCACGGAATTCACCAGCGCCTGCGTACTCACGGCGGCGGCCCGGTAGGCAAAAAGCAACAACTGGTGCTTGTTGGCAAAGTAATGGCTGACGATCGTCGTACTGCATTGCGCCGCCTCGGCAACTCGCCGCACGGTCGTCGCCTCTACGCCTTCACTGGCGATCAGCGCACAGGCTACTTCCGCTACTTCGCTGCGGCGGGCATCATGGTCAACTTGACGTGGCATTCGTGTTTCTCTGGCAAAACCTGGAAGGCTATTTCTTTACGACACGCTTTTTTGCGGGTTTCTTTTCCGCCTTGGGCTCTTTCACTTCGGATGGAGCAGCCTTCGCCTTGCTCGCAGCAGGGCTCTTGCCCCCGGGCTTGGGAACGCGAACTTCAAACTCGAACCCCACCTTGCCATCGGCGCCGCGCACCAGAAAAGCAGAGAACTTGCGTCGCGTCCGCGATGAGACAAACCCCTTGAGCAGACTGGTCCTGCCTGTATCCAGCAGCTTGCCCATTTCTTCGCGCGATATTTCCTGCTGCAGAATGATCTTGCCGGAACGAAAGTCGCACGTCTTGGCCGGGCCCACCGACTTTTCGCAGACGTAGCCCATGCCATGCTCGAATACGCTCGACCCGCATTTGGGGCAGGGTCCAAGCGTGTGCTGCTCGCTGAAGTCAACCGCTTCACCGTCAGCATCGGAATTGCCGAAATCAAACTCCGGCATTTTGTCGGCATTCAACTTGACCATGGCCGCGAAGGCCCGCCCCATCTTGCTGCGGAAGCCCTGGACAGGACCAATGACGCCATTGGTCAACAACTCGTCCATCTCCTCCGTTTCCCATTGCCGACTGGCGACGACTTTCCATAATTTGTAGTCGCACTTCTGGCATTCGAACTTCTTGTACTTTTCGCGAATTTCCCCGCCGCAACGCGGGCAGGGCGTCTTGAGCGTAGCAAAGGCCTCGTCTGGAAGATCGCCCTTCTTTATGCGTTCAACCATCTCCTGCGTCTTGGAAACGACGTGGTTCATGAACTCGGTGCGCCCAAGCTCGCCATGTTCCATCTGCCGCAACTTGTGTTCCCACTCGCCTGTAAGCTCAGGCGAGCGAATTTCGTCTACGCCGAGATTCTCGAGCGCAAACAGCAATGAAAAGGCCTTGGCGGTAGGCTGCAACTCGCGGCCGTTGCGGTGCAGATATTCCTCGGTGAGCAGGCCTTCGATGGTTGCAGCGCGCGTCGCTGGCGTACCAAGCCCGCGCTCGGACATGGCTTCTCGAAGTTCTTCATCGTCAATCAGCTTGCCGGCGCCTTCCATGGCCGACAACAGGGTGCCTTCGTTGAAACGCGGCGGAGGTTGCGTTGCCTTGGCCTTGACTTCCACATCGTTGGCCCAGACGCGCTCCTTGGGCTCCAGCGGCGGCAGGTTGGGACTGTCCTCGTCTTCGTTCTGCGCTTCACGACCATATACGGCCAGCCAGCCTGGTGTGACCAGTACCTTGCCTTCGGTCTTGAACGCTTCGCCTTCAACGCGAGTAATGCGCGTAGTGATGTTGTATTCAGCAGCCGGATAGAAGATCGCCAGGAAGCGTTTCATCACCAGGTCATAAAGTTTTTGTTCCGGCTCGGTCAGGCTTTTCGGCACTACGCCGGTCGGGGTGATCGCAAAGTGGTCCGATACCTTGGCATTGTTGAATATTCGCTTGTTCGGATGTACCCAGCCGCTTTTGAGTATCTTGTCGGCAAATTTTCCATAGGGGGTATCGGATAGATTGCCCAGCGCCTCTTTCACGGTTCCGATGTAATCCTCGGGCAAATGACGGGAATCGGTTCTCGGATAGGTGAGTACCTTGTGCCGTTCATACAATGCTTGCGCCAGACCCAAGGTGTTCTTGGCGGAAAAACCGAAACGCCCGTTGGCTTCTCGCTGCAACGAGGTCAGGTCGTACAGCATCGGGCAGGCTTCGGTCTTGGGTTTGATTTCCTCCTCAACCAGACCAGCCTTGCCCAGGCATTTGTTGCGGATCGCCTCGGCCTTGGCCTGCTCCCAGAGCCGTTCGGCCTTCGCGTGCTCGTCATCCGACTTTTTGAATTTTTCGTCCAGCCAGCGCCCTCGATACACGCCGGCAACGCATTTGAATTCAGCCTCGACTTCCCAGTAGTCGCGCGACACAAAACTGCGAATGCGATTTTCACGTTCGACCAGAATCGCCAGCGTCGGCGTCTGTACCCGACCGACCGGCGTCTTGTAAAAGCCACCTTCCTTCGAATTGAATGCCGTCATCGCCCGCGTGCCATTGATGCCGATCAGCCAATCGGCCTCCGACCGACAACGCGCGGCATCTGCCAGCGGCTGCATCTCTTCATCCGTCCGCAGGTGGGCAAAGCCATCACGAATGGAAGTCTGGGTCATCGACTGAAGCCAGAGACGTCGGATCGGCTTGTTCAGTTTCTCGCCCATAGCATGCTGCGAGACGTAACGGAAAATCAGTTCGCCTTCCCGGCCTGCGTCACAGGCATTGATCAACGCCGTGACGTCCTTGCGTTTTATCAGGCGCGTCAGCAATCGCAGGCGATCCGCTGTTTTTTCAATCGGGTTGAGGGCGAAATGGGGGGGAATCATCGGCAAATGGGTAAAACTCCACTTGCCTCTCTTGACGTCGTACTCCTCCGGCACGGCCAGCTCAAGCAAATGGCCGACGGCCGAGGAAAGGACATATTCGTCGCTTTCGAAGTAGTCTCCCTGACGCGTGAAGCCGCCCAGCGCCTTGGATATATCCAGGGCCACGGAGGGTTTTTCAGCGATTATCAGTTGCTTGCTCATAAGATTCCCAAGGCAATGTGCGGCGCATGATAAGCGCCGTTATGGGAATTAGGCAAGTATCGGCAGCGTCGCCTCAATGACAGGTGTATTCGCTGTCGTCTTCTCCGGAGAGGAGTTCTTCCAATATCAACGCATCAAATTCGTGCTGTCGACGCCACAAAACCACGAGCACGATCACCTTCAATTTGGACAGGGACACCTCCCTGTCGGCAAGCGCCATCGCACGCTCGACGACGGTCTCACGCAATGCTGCATCAAGTGTTCCGGCTTGTTCAAGAAAGGCAAGAAACCCGCGGCAATCCACTGACAGCCTCGCTTGTTCCTGCTCGTCATAGACGCGAATACCACTGCCGTCACGCAACTTGATCACGACGGCTTCATTGTGCTCTAGTCCGTCGAGCCAATTGAGTGCTTCGCTGATTTCCTCCTGTTCGAAACCAGCGGCCGAAAGTTTTCGCGCAAGCAGGTCGGGCTCGGGATAGGAGTCGGGCAGGTAGTTCTCAAACAGGTAGACCAAGATATCGATCACGTTTGTGCCCTCGAATTATGAAATTTGCTGGTAGAGGCCGCCCGGCAACTGCGCTACCCGTCCGTCCAGTTCCAGCGTCATCAGGATGGCAAGAACTGCGTCCGCCGTCAAGCCACTTGTTTCTGTCAGCACGTCCACCGAGCAAGGATCATGGCCGAGCACGGCCAGCAGAGCGGATTCGGGGGCTTGATTGTTTGAATCGGCAGATTGGGCATGAATAAGTGTCGATTCCCAACGTAACTCTTCAAGTACATCCTGCGCCGATTCAACCAGTTTGGCCCCTTGCCGAATCAGCGAATGACAACCTCGCGACAAAGGCGAATGAATTGAACCCGGAATCGCGAAAACCTCGCGTCCCATTTCACCTGCAAGCCGTGCCGTGATAAGTGAGCCGCTACGCTGGGCAGCCTCAACCACAAGACAGCCGAGGCCAAGCCCCGCAATGATCCGATTTCTACGCGGAAAATTGCTCGCCAGCGGAGGCGTACCGACGGCGAACTCGCTGACGATCAAACCGTTCTCTGCGATCGTCCGGGCAAGATCCTGATTGCGCGCGGGGTAGATACGATCGGGACCGGTACCGATCACCGCAATAGTCGACGATTCCGACTTCAGGCCACCTCGATGCGCTGCTGCATCGATACCCAAGGCCAAACCGCTCACAACGGTAATTCCAGCGGCGGCCAAGGCCTCGGAAAAGGCTTCGGCATTGATCTCACCCTGCCGGGTTGCATTTCGGCTGCCAACGACCGCAATCGCCGGGCGATTCAGCAATTCGAGCCGCCCTTTGGCATAGAGCAATACCGGCGGGTCGGGCTGGTCAAACAGGGCCTTCGGATAAGCCGCATCGCTTAGCGTGATGATGGCGTTGCCAGCTTCGGCAGCCCATGCGAGGCCGGCCTCGATTTCCGCGCGTGCGTCATAGCCGAGCACGGCTTGCGCTTGAGCTTGGCCAATCACCCCCGACAGATCCGAAAAGCCTGCAGCAAAAACGGCCTCCGGCAAGCCAAAAGCTGCCAACAATTTACGTTGCGTTTCTCCCCCTATGCCGGGGGCGGCAGACAGGCGCAGCCAGTCGCTCAGCCCGCCTTGTTCAGGGTTTGTAATTTCACCCATGGATCAGGCGGGTCGACAATCAGGGTGTGCCGACGGTATCGCCAATCTCGACTGCGCGCGAGGCTTCCATCACCAGCGCATAGGAAACTTTCTGGAAAGTGCGAAACACATAGAGCAGTCCGTAACGTTCGTTCGGCAGCGTCACATCAAGCTTGTCGCCGCGATAACGGTCAGAAATGGATTGTCCGGTGCGGGACAAGGCAAGCACGTGTCCTGCTTCCAGCCCGCTCTTTTTCCCCCCTGCGATGGCGACGACGGAATAGCGGCCGCCCGCAACACTGTCGCCATAAATCGACACAATCCGGGAGTCGATGGCGCCTGACGGCTTGTGCAAGGGATAATTGACGATGTCGGGCCGTGGCGCAGGAACCAAGCGATCATCCTTGCTGATTTCCTGACGGGCATTGGCAATCCGGGCGACGGCAGGTTCGCCGACCTTCTCCAGCGAGGCGCTGCCCAGAAACACCGCCTCATAACCAAGTATCTCGCCGTTCCTCGGATCCTTGATTGGATTGCCGGCCCGATAGACCTGCCACTGACGTTGGGCTCCAGCCGCAATCTTGCTGACGTAGACCAGATCGCCAGCCGATGAGTTTACCCGGTTATCTTGTGTCGCAATTATCCGTGGCGCAGTTTCAAGGCCTTCTTCGTCCACTACCAGCGGTTGTGAAAGGAAGGGTTCAATCACTTGCTGCGGAATTGCCGATATTTCCTGCGATTGCTGCGTGATACGAACCTGTGGTTGGAGTTTGACAACGGAACCGTCTTCATCCGCAGCGCCGGCAATCCTCAAACGGGGTTCACCACTGCTGGTATCGAGCACCAGCACCTGACCCGGATATATGCGATGCGGATTCTTGATGTCGGTCGAATTGAGTTTCCACAATTCGTTCCAGCGAAAGGGGTCTTTGAGAAACTTTGCCGAGATCCCCCACAAAGTATCGCCCGGCACCACAACGTGCCTGCTGGGTGCATCCGGTGCAAGTTCCAGAGGGGTGTTGGCTGCCTGCGCCATCAAGGCGACACTTGAGAACAGGACGAACAGCACAGATATAATTCGGCTCATGGGCGTATCTCCACAGGTACTTGCTTGGACTAGGGCCGATTCTGCCCGCAAATTCTTCCTGCATCAATCTTTTCCATGTCGCTGCTGCCAATTCTTCGCTATCCCGACCCACGCCTGCACAAGAAGGCAGCGCCAGTCGCGCGTGTCGATGACGACATTCGCAAACTGGCCGGCGACATGGCGGAAACCATGTATGCCGCGCCGGGGATCGGCTTGGCAGCAACACAGGTGGACCAGCACATCCGCCTTATTGTGATCGACGCGTCTGAGGACAAGTCGCACCTGCTGACCTTGATCAACCCTGAAATCCTGGAACGTTCCGGCGACTGTGAAGCCGAGGAAGGTTGTCTTTCGGTACCAGGGATATATGAAACGGTGAAACGCGCGGAGCGCGTCAAGGTCAGGGCGCTGGGGCTTGACGGCCTGTCGTTTGAACTTGAGGCCGACGGCCTGCTTTCCATTTGCATACAGCACGAAATGGATCATCTGGACGGCAAGGTATTTGTCGAATATCTCTCGCCACTGAAACAAACCCGAATCAAGACCAAGTTGCTGAAGCAGTCCAGGATCACCGCTTGATGAACAGCGAAGTCGGCCGGCTTCGACGCGTTGTTTTTGCGGGCACGCCGGAATTCGCAGCTCAGGCGCTGGCCGCCATCATCAAGGCTGGATTTGAAGTCCCACTGGTACTCACGCAACCGGACCGTCCGTCCGGACGCGGCATGAAATCGCAGGCAAGTGCCGTGAAGCAGTTGGCTGTTCAACAGGGCATACCGGTGTATCAGCCGGAGCGCTTGAAGGATCCCGCCACCCATGAATCAATCCGGGCCGCTCAAGCCGACATCATGGTGGTCGCAGCTTACGGCCTTATTTTGCCCCAGGCAGTACTCGATATCCCCGCCCGGGGCTGTCTCAACATTCATGCCTCGCTGTTGCCGCGCTGGCGCGGCGCGGCACCGATACAACGCGCTATTGAAGCGGGCGACGCCGAAACCGGCGTCACCATCATGAAGATGGAAGCCGGGCTGGATACCGGGCCAATGCTCCTGCGGCAACCGCTGGTCATTGAAGATATCGATACCGCCGCTACCCTCCACGACAAGCTGGCAACGCTTGGCGCCGCCATGATCGTCGATGCGCTTCAGCGGATCGACTCGCTCTCGGCCAAGCCACAACCCGATGACGGCGTGACTTACGCTCACAAGATCGAAAAATCCGAATCGCTGACGAATTGGCAGCTCGACGCAGAAACATTGAGCCGCAGAATTCGCGCGTTCAATCCCTTCCCGGGCATGGTTGCCAACATTCACGACGCGCCGATCAAGCTGTGGCATGCCCATGCAATTGCCGCAGACGGGCCGCCCGGCACCGTCCTCGGCGCCGACGACAATGGTGTGGTCATCGCGGCGAAAAAAGGTGCCATTTGCGTCAGCTGTCTGCAAAAGCCCGGGGGTAAGCGCCTTTTGGCTGGTGAATTCCTGCGCGGGTTTCCACTTGTGGCTGGTGACTGCTTTGCTCAATCTCCGAATTGAATATCCCTAGCCGCAGCGCATCCCGAAACTGCGCAGTTGATGATCATGAATACGCTTGCAGGGGACGGTTTGACCGACCTTTTCCGTACCCATCCGCCGACCGATGAGCAGGTAGCACGCCTGCGGGCAATGGGCTGAGCGTCGTCACGGCCTGTTATCCTCAGGCCATGACGTCACCCACCAGACCTTTGCCTCCCAAC
>CANJXH010000033.1 GCA_947478755.1 Betaproteobacteria bacterium
TCTGCTCCTCGGAGATGTTTTTATGGTCTGGGCATTGCCACGCCAGGGCCGGGGCACTGGTCGTGATGATCGCCCGCTACGCACATGTTGTTGATCATGTACGAGGGATACCCTTCGGGGAAGGGATCTGCATGGGTTGCCAGCCATTGATTCGGGATCATGTATAGAACGAAAAAGGCCGTGTGAATGAATCCGTAGATGGCGAAAAAACGCATCCAGCGCTGCCCAGTCTGCCCGAAGCTGGTGCGCTCAATGCCGCGCTCCGCCAGCGTCAGGCCCTTGTCGTCAGTGAAGAACCACAGTATCGCCATGGCGCCCACTGCGAGGCCACCGAACAAAAAGCCCTCGGTAAGGGGGAACTGATAGGTTTCGCCGGCAAACAGGGTGAGTTCCCGAATGCCGCCCGGGTAGGCATATACACCACTGCGAATCAGCGCCATCTCAAGGGTGCTGTCGAGGATGGTGATGCCGATAACGATCAGGCCGATGATCGATAGCACCCCTATCTCGGGCCAGCGCTCCTTTGCCTTGCGCGCCACCAGACAGGCCACATAAGCCTGGCTGACAACCAGTGCCAGATAACCAGGCCCCGTAACGAGTATTGGTTCCGGCAACAGATTGCCGGCAGGGCTTGTCCAACCCGGCCATGCACCATTAGTCCAGGCGCCGAAATTGATGAGATGCGAGTTGTAGAGCAGGCAGGTGGACGTGTAATTCATGCACAGATCCCAGAACACCGTCGTACTGCCGGCCAGCGCCATCATGCCATCAAGGGATATTTTCCCGTCGCGCCGCCAGGGCATGACCACCCAATACCAGACAAAGGCCAGCGCAAGCAGCGGCACGACCACCTGCAGGATGTTGAAATAGATGCGCTGCCAGTCAGCGATCTGGTCAGGCCCCGTCGGCGTAGGTACGAAGTTGGGGCCCAATATCCAGCTCCCGAAGGTATACGTCTGGAAGGCCAGCATGACGACGCCCAGTATCGACCACCAGACGACCGGACCATAGGTACGGTAGCCCACTGCTTTGGTCGGCGCCCGGGCACCCGAACGTGTTTCTTTTCCGCCTGCGATTGCACTCATATTGGCTCCTCCAAGATGATTTTGAAATTAACGCCGACCCAGATAGCGATCGATTTCCGCGAGATAGTGACGAACGCGATTTTCAGATTCGCCCAGACGCGAGCCTTTGAACACGTCGGATTGGATGCCCTGTTGTACCAGCGGGACATTGATGGCGTCCTGCGACAACACCGAGCCAAGCTCAACCAGCTCTTTTGCGTAAATACGCTTGGGGCGAACCGATCCATCCCATCCCTGCGGCCCCAAGCCTTCCGGTCCGTAGGAGTTGATGTCAAAACTGTGTTGCAACGGATCCTTCAGCGGCAGGCACATCGTGAACACCTGATACACGCTCTTGCACGGATCAGTGGCGTGCGGACGGAATGTCTGTATCAACATGCTGTCGGCGAAAATGTTCAGGGTGATGGTCGGGAAGACGTGGTAATTCCAGTCGTCGGTCAATTGGTCATCGGTCAGCTTGGCCAGTTCGGCCTCCCAGCCATTGCGCTGCGCCCACTTCTTGCGGGTATCGATCATTGCCTTGTTGTACTCATAACCCTTGAGATGCTTGTAGTCTTCAGGGTTGCCGCGATACAGCGCAATCATGCCTTCCATTCCGGGTGGGATCGCATTGCGGTCCGGATTCTTCGGCCCCGAAGCACCGAAGGTAATGATCATGCGGCTGATGCCTTTGTCGTACAGATCGTATTGGGTTTCAGTCGTCGAAGAGAACGGAATGACTTCCGGGTGGGTAGCATCGGCATGATAGAACTCGACAAAAGCCTCGATCGCTGTCTTCCAGTTTGCGTCCCAATGCCATTCGATGTCCTTCATCACCCGCATCTTTTCCAGCGGGTAATTTGCAACGTGTTCGGGTAATACCCCCAGGTAGTCCAGCAGGGGTTCCGGGTTGGGGTCCATGTTGATGAACACCATGCCCTTCCAGATTTCGCACTTGACCTCGACCAACCCTTCCACATCGGCAATCACCTCCTTGCGGAAGGTGTGCGCATCATGGATTTCGTTCAGTGTGCCGTCGAGATTGAATTTCCAGCCATGAAAGGTGCACTGGAAGTTTTTTGATAGCCGGCCGAAATCGTTATGCACCAGACGGTTGCCACGATGTGGGCAAACGTTATAAAAAGCCTGAACGCGATCAACCGCAGAACGAACGATGATGAACGATTCCTTGCCGAAGTCCAGCTTGAAGTAGCTGCCGACATCGCCTGCATCCTGAGCTACGCCGGCAAAAATCCAGACCTTCTTCCACAGCATATGCCATTCAAGGTCCGCTTCTTCCTTGGAGTAATACCGCTTTGGGTCGGGCCGTTCGGTACCGTGATCAACATACGGTGCCTTCTTGCCCAGTTCCCCGGAACTATTGTCGGGATACACCTGATAACCCGTTTTGAAATCGTATGGCTTGTTCATTTCATTTCCTCCAATGACGCTTGTTTATTGGCCGGCAACGCAGCTTGCAAGCGCCACGCCGACCTTCGAAAAGAGTTAGCACGATTATACCAATTACGCCTGCTATGGATTCGTTTTCCGTCAGGATTCAGCGCTTTGCGGCATTGACGGCGCGCATATGGCGATCCATGGTTGAGTCCGGATTGGCGAAATCGACTTCAACCTCACCGTCCAGCACGCGACAGGGGTAGCCACCAAGCGGGAAGACTGACGGCCCGGATGTCGGCTTGCCCGACCTGATGTCAAAACAGGCATTGTGATGAGGACAAACGAGTTCGTGCTCGTACATTGCAGCTTGGTCCAGGTCCAATCCCAAATGCGGGCAACGGTTGATTACGGCGTAAGCCTCATCATGGACGCGACAAATCAACAGCCTCACTGCACCTCTCTCAAGACATCTCAAGCCACCATTGGGAACCTCGTTCAATGCAATGACCCGTTGCCAATCTTCGCCGTTCGCCACCGTTTTCCTTGTTCGTCAAAATTATCGCTGTCAAAGCTAACGTTATATTATCTCGCTCTCATGCCCATCCCCGCAATCAGGTAATCGTTCCATGTCCGCAAAACACACGGTAGACGTCACTGAGGAACTGGCAGTTCCGGCCGAGTTTCTCTGGAAAACCATCAGCGACTTTGAGCACATTGACGCCTGGTCCAGATTGAAAGTCCTCTCCATTGAAGGAAATGGCATTGGGTGCACAAGAACCGTCGAAATGGAAACGGGCGCTAGAGTTACCGAAAAACTGACGCATTGTGACCGTGGGAACATGATTTTCGGCTACCAGATAATGGAGCCAAACCCGTATCCAATGCAGGACTATCAGTCAACCGTCAGTATCGAAAAAACAAGTGATCGCTCATGCCGTATTGTTTGGAGCGGTTGCTATGGCCTCCCCGAGGGAACCGACCCGTTGCGAACCGACAACCTCCTACGCAAGGTATATGGCAATGGCATTCAGCTGCTGGTTTCGCATTACGCCAGGAACGTCGGTAAGTAGCATCGGATATCGCTCGGCTTCTATCTCGAAGCTTCTCTCGCCAACGCCACGGCGATCGATTCGCGCCAACCGGCTCGGTACATCACCGGCATCGCCGAGCAAACCTGAGTTGTCTCGCTGGCAACAGTGTCAGCCGTTGTCCATCGACGCGTTACAATACAGGCACGTGCAATAAAGACCTGTCGGCGCATTGCGAAAACGATCACTGCATCGCGCCTGATGCAATATGACAAGAGTCCTGGAGAGCTGGAACCATGAAAACCTATGATGTCGTCGTTGTCGGCGGAGGCAGTAACTCCCTGACAGCCGCAGGCTATCTTGCAAAAGCCGGCAAAAGCGTGCTGGTGCTGGAAAAGAACAAGATATGCGGTGGCGGCGTCGTCTCCATGTCGCCCTCCCCCGGCTTTATCTGCGACCCACACGCTGCTTCGATGGGAAGCTGCCTACCGAACCCCGTGATCGCCAATGACGAATTGGGCCTGATCAGCAAATTTGGTCTCGAGTTTGTTTCTCCCGAGGCCAACTTTGCGACGCAGTTCAATGACGGCACGGGCATGCTAACCTATCCCGACCTGGACCGCACTTGCGAAACCATCGCTTTTTTTTCCGAACGCGATGCTGACAACTATCGTCGCTTTGTGCTCGATTGCCAGCAGGTCCTGCCCTTGCTGCTGATGGGTTATTACGTTCCGCCGCTGCCTTTTGGCGATTTCATGAACCTGCTGGACCAAAGCAGCATCGGACAAAAGCTGATCGGCGGCATGCTTGATAGCGCATACGACTTTCTCAACACGATGTTCGAGTCACCAGAACTGAAAATGCACGTATTGAAATGGGTCGGGGAAATGATGGTCAACCCCGAAACCAAGGGCACCGGGATCGTGCCCTACATGTTGATGGGGCTGATGCACAAGAACAAAATGGGGGTCGTCGTCGGCGGCAGCCAAAACATGACGCAAGCGCTGATCCGCTGCCTGGAATCCTACGGCGGAACGATCCGCAATGAAGCCGAGGTTGTAAAGATCAATGTCTCCGGCGGGCGAGCGACCGGCGTCACCTTGAAGGATGGCGAAATCGTCAAGGCACGCGATGCCGTCGTAGGGACAATTCACCCGTGGGACCTCGGTGACATGATCGATGGGCTCGATCCGGAACTGGTTAGAAAAGCAAAGAACGTTCAACTCAGCGACTATGGCGCAATCAATCAGCAGTACGCGTTGACGGAAGCACCTGTCTGGAAGGCCGGCGCGCAATACAAGTCATCCATCATGAACGAATGCATCAAGCGTGACATGACCTCAATGCGGCACGGTTTTGACGACTACCGCTACGGCAGGATGCCGCTGGATCACCTTAGTCCGCTGGTATCCATCCAAAGTGACTTTGACCCGTCACGGGCACCGGCAGGCAAGTCAACCATGTACCTCTACCACTTTGCACCGATGGTATTAGAGAAGGGCGGTCTGGAAGGCTGGGATGCCATCAAGGAGGACACGGCGGACGCTGTATTCGAGGAGTTTTGTTCGTACACCACGAACATGGACAAGTCGAAAGTGATCGCCCGCCACGTTGAAACACCACTTGACCATCACCGCTGGTCACGCAGCATGAAGAACGGTGACATATTCGGTTGTGGCAGCTTCACGTCGCAATTCATGGGCCGTCGCCCGATTCCTGAACTGGCCCAGTATCGTGTTCCCGGGCTTGATGGTTTTTATCTCGCAGGTCCGTTCATGCATCCGGGTGGCACGGTTACTCTGGGAGGCCGTGCCACCGCAATGCGCATGTTGATTGACTGGAAAATTGATCTGGAAAAGGCATTCATCACCTTCTAGCCCAGCACGTACAGAAAAAGGAGAACCTCATGAGAATGTCGATGAACACAAAGGCCGGAATGATGGATATTGATCGCATCACGGCCGATGGGTCAAAACTGATTTTTACCGGAACAATTCTGGGCACCATTCCCGTAAGGGCGGTGCTCACGCCGTCGGAAATGCGCAAGGCATTGTCGATGATGAGTACAACGACCATGCTCAAGGCTGCCTGGATTTTCCTGGTCAAGTAGCTGAATCCAAAGCCGTCCGTTATTGAAAAGGACATTACTCAGTGTCGAGCGCGCCAGTAAAAGTCACCACGGTAGATCGCATCCTTGATGCCAGCCTGAAGCTTTTCAACGAACAGGGCTTTCATCGTGTTCCGGCTATGCGCATTGCAGAAACTCTGGGAATCAGTCCCGGGCACATGGCCTACCATTTCAAAAACAAAAACGACCTGTTGCTTGCACTCTTTCCGCGTCTTGAAAAAACGCTGGAGGACGTGATTCACATCGAGATGCCTCATGCAGCGCCAAGTTCGATTGATCGAGCATTGAACATTCTTAAGGCGTTGTGGAATTATCGGTTCTTCTTCATTGAACTGCCGCAGCTGGTGCAAGATGATCTTGGCCTGCTCGACTCCTGCGTCAAGCTTGAGGAACGCATGCTGTCAATGCTCGAGTGCTCGTACGCGCGCCGTGTCGCTGAGGGCGTGATGCAACCCATCAAGCCGCCAAACTCAAATCGAACAATGGCGAAATGTGTCTGGAGAAGCTGGATAGATTGGGTCAGGGCCGAGCAGATCACCCATCCGGGACAACAATCTCCCAGCAAGGAATCAGCTTATGAGGCCATGATGGTGGGCTACTGTCTCATGCAGCCCTACCTGAATCCGGGATATCTGGACGACGTAGTTGCTGCCTTGAAAAAGCGCTTGTTGATCGAGCTGCCAACAGACGCGAACACGGCTCCGCCGCAAGCCCTGCCCGCCTGAGTGCTCAAAAAGCCTGCGGCTCCCTTGTGGAGTTGCCCAGCGGCGGCATCGGCAAACTGATCACCCGGACCGAGTCCGCGTGCTGCGGTTCTACCACCGATACGGGCATCGAGGTCACGGCTTCACTGAGAATTTTCCAGCCACCCGGCACCTTTTTCAAGGTCAACAACTTGCTTACTGTGCGACTGTAGTCGGTTGATTCAAAGTGTTGGGTCAAGCCTACTTTGGTGACGGTCGCATTCCCTGTTTCAATACTCATGCCGCCGACACTCATGCGGATGCCTTTGCTGCGGCTAAACGAACTTTTGCGCATCTCCTGCGCTACCCAGTCCCCAAGTGAATTGCCATTGCTGGCGACAAACTCGGGAGCGTATCAATCAACGCAAGCCATGGGCGCCATGTCTCATCAAGTTTCACAATTGTGGCGACTATTTGCCGTTTTCTGCCCGAGGAACACCGATATTACGCGGAAAGATAATCAAACCCCGGATATTGCGACACGAACTTTTTGGCAACATCTTGTCAATCCATCGGCCTGTAGTAACAACTTTCAGCCGATAGAAAAAGAAAAAAGGCTTGGCGTTTGCCAAGCCTTTTTTCTTGAATCTGGTTGCGGGGGCAGGATTTGAACCTGCGACCTTCGGGTTATGAGCCCGACGAGCTGCCAGACTGCTCCACCCCGCGTCTGAAGGGTGAGATTATAGGCGGATAGCACTCTATGGGTCAATGCATATCTCCGGCACATTGGATTCCGTAACGAATAGCGATATGGAATATTTGCATATTCGGCCGAAAGCGCCCTAGCGGCAATTAGTTTCGCAAAGCGGACACGCCCTTTTCTCAAAAGACTTGGTTAGAATCGGCGGCAGGCCATGTGGCCGTCACCAACCTGAAAGGAAGTGAATATGAATAAAGCGGAATTGATCGAAATCGCCGCCAAGGAGGCTGATATCAGCAAGGCAGCAGCTGGCAAGGCGCTTGATGGCGTTATCAATGCAATCGTCAAGGCCGTCTCCAAGGGCGACACTGTGACCCTCGTCGGCTTTGGAACGTTCAAATCAGCCAAGCGCGCAGCTCGTACGGGCAAAAATCCCCAAACTGGCGCCTCGCTCAAGATTCCTGCGACCACCGTACCCAAGTTTTCCGCCGGGTCTGGCTTCAAGTCTGCAGTGGCTGGCAAGAAGAAGAAATAAGATTTTCTTTTTCTGCCTCGCTGAAAGGCTCGCCGTGAGGCGGGCCTTTTTTATTTTTCTGGTGCCAAATTCAGCGAACAAGCAATGTTCATTACAGCCTCTCAAGTCCCTGCAGCGCAAGGAGAGGCCCCAAATGTTTCTCGTAATTGCGCCACCGTGCTTTTGAGCTCTTGTAAACTTTTTGTCTGACTTGCCAATTGCTTGCCGTTCCCACCTTGCGCTCGGTCTTGTAGAACTCAAGGCATCGCTCACTCCATTCAAGCCCCAGAAATGCAACGATTTTGCGGCTCCAGCCCTCCTGATCATCGGTAAGAGCCTCGTACGGAATTTCAATGAAACGATCCGGCGGCAGGACGGCCCGCCAATGATCCATCAACCGAACGTATTCCTTGTAGTAGAAGGCGAGATCATCAAGATCAGTTGCATACAAGTGACCTTTGTTGAAATTCTGAAAATAAATTGACAGACAGGTATCCAAGGGATTGCGCTGCGAGTGAATGATCCGTGCGCGAGGAAATACCGTGGTGATTAGCCCTACCCAACCGAAGTTTCCCGGCATTTTGTCAACTACGCGCAGTGCCGAAGCCGAGTGGCCTTGTAATTCGCTTTCATACGCTGCCGCCACTTCCCGCAAGAACCGGGGTTCAAAATCGCTTGCAATTGCAGTCTGTACTTTGTCCTCCGGTAGCCCCGCCCAAAACGGCAATTCACCCGCGCCAAAGGCATCCGGATGCGAGGCAACAATCTGTTCAATCAAAGATGTGCCTGAGCGGGGCATCCCCACGATGAATACCGGTCGCTCCGAATCGGACGCTCCGTCCCGACGCTTCTGAACCACCTCTTTTCGAAACACGGAAATCAGCGAATCTATGGATTTCCTGTAGCGCTCATGATCCAGACCTCCTTCCTTCTGTCGTCTGATCGCATTCGCCTGAGCATAAGATTGAAAGGCAGCATCATATTGCTTGGTATCGTCGTAGTATTTTCCGATTGCAAAACGCAGTGCAATCGCATCCTCCGAAAACCGCGCGCGAATTGACGGCTGTACCCGCAATGCTTTTTCCAGCCAGCCCTTATCTTCACTGGTCATTTTCTGCAGATGGGCTTGCAATGTCATCACCATCGGCAATTCCGGATCCCGCTTCAGGGCCTCCTCAATCTCGCCACGTGCGATTTCGTACTGCCCCAGATCCATTTGGATGCTGCCAAGCAAAGCATGGGCTTTGGCACATGACGGCTCAATGACCAATCCCTTGCGAATCAGCTCGATCGCCTGATCACAGCGACCACGTGCCTGCATCAGCATGCCGAGGTTGAAATATGCTTCCGTACAATCCGGCTTCAGTTTCAATGCCTTGTCAAAGCACTCTTCCGCCTCGCCCAGGCGACGGTAATCCTTGAGGGTTGCGCCAAGGTTGACATAGGCATCAGGGTCATCCGGATTCATCGAAATCGCCTGCTGGAAACTCGCGATCGCCATGTCGGGCTTTCCCAGCGAATCAAAGACCAACCCGAGATTGCTGTACATCGTGACCGTTGGCTGAATCTGTATCGCACGGGCTATCATCCCCAGCGCGGCTTCGTGGTGCCCCATCTGCTGTGCAATCAATCCAAGCAGGTGCAACGCATCGGGTTGCTCAGGCTGTATCTGCAAGATCATGCGATACATGCGTTCCGCTTCGGCGAGACGACCGGCCTTATGGTGACTGGCCGCAAGCAGAAGATCGTTTTGGATATCTGTTGATGTCAAACCAGTACCACGAAAAAAATTGGATTGGTGCCGGCTGTCGGAATCGAACTGACGACCTACCGCTTACAAGGCGGTTGCTCTACCAACTGAGCTAAGCCGGCGTTGCCCATTAAAGGCGGCCCTTCTAGGGTGGGCCGGATTATATATGACGCATTGGGATGCAGGCATGTTTCAGCTAAACTGCAAGCAGCGACTTTTCATTGCAATTTCGGGCCCGGCGAATATTTAATGGCAGCAAACAGAGAGGCAATCAAGCGGAAAACTAACGCGCCATCACGTCGCGTTGCGTCTCTGACTCGAGCAAAGCCGGCAAAGGCACCACGTGGCCTGGGACAACAGCTTGCGGAAAAGAACGAGTCTTTGCTCTCTGTCATGACCAACGTGCCTTGTGCAATTTTCCGACTGCAACGCCACAAAACCGGGGCACTGCAGTTTTTGCACATGAGCGATAACAGTCCCGCTTTTTTGCGCCTGACGCCTGAGGAAATACTGACCTCCTTCAGCGCATTCGCTTCTTCGCTTGATCCGACCGACCAGGCTCGACTGGAAGAAGCAATAGCCGTGGCAGCGGCAAAGCGAAGCGCGTTGACATGGATCGGCAAGCTGCGCACCCGAGGCAGGCAAAAGGCAAGATGGATCCGCTTGCAAACAATGCGACCAAAAACATCTGCCGGACTCGTCTGTTGGCAAGGCGTCATCAGCGATGTCACACGCGAGCATGATCTTGAACAATCCTTGCGCCGTTCGCGCGAGCAACTCTCCGAGCTTTCGTCCTATCTGGAAGCAGGAAAAGAAGAGGAGCGTGAGCGCATTGCGCGCGACATTCACGACGAACTCGGCAGTTTGTTGGTGGCAATCAAGATTGAATCCGCACTGCTGACAAGCAAGCTACCGAAAAACCAGGCCGCGCTGCGAGAAAAATCCCGTTCCATAGAATCACTGCTTGACCAGGCGATGGGAACCGCCAGCCGTGTCGCCCGCGAATTGCGCCCCGGCATCCTCAAGGAGTTTGGCCTTTCTGCCGCAATAGAGTGTCAAGCGGAAGACTTCTCACAGCGCACGGGCATCGCCTGCCGCACCCAATGTGACGATGAGGGTATCGAGATTGAGGAGCGATCGGCACTTGCCGTGTTCCGGATTGTTCAAGAAGCACTGACCAATGTCGCTAAACATGCACATGCCTCGCTGGTGGCGTTGCGGCTTTACCGTGATCGACAGCAGTTGATCGTGGAAATACGGGACAATGGTCGGGGCATCAGTGATATTGATTTGCACAAGACAAAGTCGTTCGGCTTGCGTGGCATACGCGAGCGGGTACGCAGCTTCAGTGGGGAACTCAGCATAAGCCCCGGTGAACAAGGGGGAACACATATCGTGCTGAGCATGCCGCTAAAATCATCCGGCCGCCGCAACGCAGCGGACAATGAAGTTCAGCACCGTCTGTTCTGAGAATAGCAATGGCCGAGAAAATTCATGTACTGATTGCCGACGACCACGCCATTGTCAGGCAGGGCTTGAAACAGATTCTTTCCGAAACCACCGACCTTGTTATCACCGGTGAAGCGGAAGATGGAACCGAGGCGATCCGGCTCGCCCGCAGCAAGCGCTGGAACGTCTTCCTGCTTGATGTGTCCATGCCCAGTCGCAATGGTATTGACGTACTGAAGCAATTGCGCAAGGAGTTCCCCCGGCTTCCGGTGCTTATCCTCAGCATGCATGCCGAAGAACAATACGCGGTGCGTGCAATCAAGTCGGGAGCTGCCGGATATCTGACCAAAAAAAGCGCGCCGGAGCTGCTGGTAACGGCAATACGGCAAGTCGCCAGCGGAAAGAAGTTCATCAGCCCCACACTGGCGGAACAGCTGGCAGCGGCCATCTCCGACGATGGCGAAAAACTGCCGCACGAACGGGTTACCGATCGCGAATATCAGGTTCTGGTTCGTATCGCTTCCGGCAAAACACTCACCCACATCGCCGAAGAGCTGAACCTGAGCGTCAAGACAGTAAGCGAATACCGCAAACGACTGCTGGACAAGATGCGACTGGACACGACGGCAGAGTTGATCCGTTACGGCATTGAGCACGGCCTGGTGCAATAATTTGCCAAGTTATCATGCACACCAACCGCACACGACAAGAACCTGAACATGGCTGAAAAGCTTCCCAACGAAATCGCACGCGAGGCACTGCAGCGTCTTGCCCAAAGCAGGCTACCTCCCACACCTGGCAACTATGCTGCGATGTATCAGGAAATTTCGGGTACCGAGCAGGATGCATCGGTTTTCGAGGATCGTCAGTTCAAGGCGATTATTGGTGCCCTGCCCAGACAAACACCCGAGCAGGTTCGCATTGCCCGGCAGCTTGGCGATGCGGTCAATACCAAAAGCTGGAATACCTTCGGCAACATCATCAACGACCTGGCAGTCAAGACCGGAAGTCCTCCGCTACCTTGGACAAGCGTCATCCGTGGACTGATCACCCAGCTGGAAACCCGAACCTCCGGCCTGACCTGAGCAGCCCACGATTTTGCCGCCCAGGCGGCCGAATGCGGTAACCTTCGGCGCCATAAAGCGGTTTCCGAAGCGGCGTGTGGAAAAGAAGGCGAATCAGGTACCTTCTGGCAACGACAGGCAGGGGCAAGCCGTGACAACCTTTGCTTTCAATTACCAGGCCTTACTTTTCAGCAATGAGCAACCAGCGTTACGACGAATCCTCCTTCCGCGTTCTCAAGGGACTGGAGCCCGTGCGCGAGCGGCCCGGCATGTACACCCGGACCGATTCACCCGCCCACATCATCCAGGAAGTCATCGACAACTCGGCCGACGAAGCCCTCGCCGGCTTTGCCAAGAACATCCATGTCGTCCTGCATACTGATGCCTCGGTGTCGATCACGGATGACGGTCGTGGCATCCCGGTCGGCCTGCATCCGGAAGAAAGGATTCCCGTCGTCGTGCTCGCCTTCACCCGCCTGCACGCCGGTGGCAAGTTCGACAAGCGCTCGGGTAACAGCGCCTACGCTTTTTCCGGTGGCCTGCACGGCGTCGGCGTCGCCGTCACCAATGCCCTGTCCAAACGGGTCACGGTCGAGATCCGGCGCGACGGCAAGGTCCACAATGTCGAATTCTCCGAGGGCGGAGAAAAAATCGGCAAGCTTGAGCAGACTGGTACTTGCGGCAAGGAGACCGGCACCCGCGTCCGTGCCTGGCCGGATGCGAAGTATTTCGAATCCGCCAAGATTCCGCTGGCCGAGATCGAGCGCCTGTTGCGTTCCAAAGCCGTGCTGCTGCCGGGCGTCCGCGTCTCGCTCGACATCGAACAGTCTGACGGCACCTTCCTGAGTAAAACCTGGTCTTACCCGGAAGGTTTGACCGGTTACCTGCGCGAAATGGCTGGCGACCACGAAGCACTGACGCCGATTTTCGCCACCGAAAAATATGCCGAAGGCAGCGATGGCGATTTCGCCGAAGGCGAAGGTGCGGCGTGGGCCTTTGGCTGGTTCGAAGAGTCGCTGCCTTCCGAGTCCTATGTCAACCTGATCCCCACCGTGGCCGGCGGCACACACGAATCCGGCCTGCGCGCTGGCGTGTTCGAGGCCATGAAAACCTTTGTCGAACACCATGCGCTGTTGCCGCGTGGCGTCAAGCTGCAGCAGGAAGATGTCTGCGGCCGCATGGCCTTCGTCCTCTCCGCACGCTTGCTGGATCCGCAATTCCAGGGGCAAGTGAAGGAAAAACTCAATTCACGCGAAGCCGTCAAACTGGTATCGGGCGTGGTACGCGATCCGTTTGAAATATGGCTCAACCACAATATCGACGCCGGCAAGGCGATTGCAGAGCTTGCCATCAGCCAGGCGCAGGCGCGGCAGAAGAACGCGCAGAAGGTCGAAAAACGCAAGCAGTCCGGCGTCGCCGTGTTGCCGGGCAAGCTTTCCGATTGCGAATCCACCGACATTGCCGATAACGAACTGTTCCTCGTCGAAGGGGATTCCGCCGGCGGCTCGGCCAAACTCGCCCGCAACAAGGAAACGCAAGCCATCCTGCCGCTGCGCGGCAAGGTACAGAACTCATGGGAAATCGAAGCCGGGCGCCTGTTCGCCAACGCCGAAATCCATGACGTTGCTGTCGCCTTGGGCGTTGACCCGCATGCGCCGGACGCCGAGGTCGATCTCTCCGGGCTACGTTATGGCAAGGTGGTCATCATGTCCGATGCCGACGTCGATGGTGCCCACATCCAGACCCTGCTGCTGACGCTGTTCTATCGCCACTTCCCGGCACTCATCGCCCGCGGTCACATCTACATCGCCCAGCCGCCGCTCTACCGCATCGACGTACCGGCACAGGGCAAGAAACGCCCGGCGCGGCGCCTCTATGCGCTGGACGAAGGCGAGCTGCAGGCCATCAAGGACCGCATGGAGAAGGAAGGTTTCAAGCCCGAAGCCATTGAGGTCGGGCGCTTCAAGGGGCTGGGAGAAATGAACCCGATTCAACTGCGCGAAACCGCAATGGACCCGGCAACACGACGCGTCATGCCGGTCTCGGAGCGCCCGGGCTCGCGTGACGAGACGCTGAAAATGTTCACCCTGCTGATGGGCAAGGGCGAAGCTTCTTCGCGGCGCAACTGGATGGAAACCAAGGGCCATCTGGTCGAGGCTGATCTTTGATGCCGGTGATCGAAATGCCAATTCTTGCTGCCCATTGCGTCGGCCGAGGGAAATAACACACCCATGTGGAGCCGGCCCGAAAACCCCGTCAAGATCCAGCCCTCGCAATTGAAGCCTGGTGTCTTCGTGTGGCTTGACGTGGGCTGGCAGGATCATCCCTTCTTCACCAACAAATTCCGCATCACCAGCCAGGCTGAAATCAATCAGATCATCGCGCTGGGGCTTCCTCACGTTTATTACTATCCGAACAAAAGTACCTCGGCTCCTGCACCTGTTCCAATGCCGGAGTCAGCACCCGTGCCAGTCGCGACGACTCCCGCGCTTGAAGCCGTTGCAGCGCCGAAAATTTCCGAGAAAAAGGCCCTGCTGCAAAAGCAGAAGGATGCCGCAGCACGTGCCGACCGCGGTTGGGAGCGAGCATCGAACCAGGTGCGCGAAGTGTTGCTCGATCTTGGCAGGCAACCAAAAAAAGCCGGGGCAGCGCTGTCCAGCCTGACGCAAGAGACGGCGAAGATGATTTCCGGCTCGGACGAGGTGCTGTTGCATCTGCTGGGCGACAAGAACGGGAGCGGACCGCAATTCCACGCGCTGAATGTCATGACGCTTTCGATGGTCTTGGGCAAGGCGATGAACCTTTCCGAATCCGACCTTGGAGATCTCGCGATGGGCGCACTGGCACATGATGCCGGCCTTGGCAAGGTTCCCCTGCCCATCATCCAGGCCAAAAACCGCCAGCGCCACGAAGAAGCGTTTTACCGTGAGCACTGCCAGTACGGTGTTGAATTCGCGAAGGCTGCCGGCGTTTTTTCGCAGCAGGCCATCAACATCATCCAGGACCATCACGAATTTGTGGATGGCAGCGGCTACCCGGCACAAAAGACTGCCATCGCGCCGCTGGCGTCGATCGTCGCCGTGGTAAACCGCTACGATGAACTTTGTTCTCCGGATTCACCGGCGCAACGGTCGCTGATGCCGGCAGAAGCGCTTGCCCATATTTACGCCAAGGAAAACGGCAAATTCGACAAGCGGATATTGAATCTGCTGATTCGGATACTTGGCGTCTACCCGCCGGGAACCATCGTCGCACTGAGCGATGGCCTGCTCGGACTGGTCGTTTCACCGGGCAAGGCAAGCCTGCGTCCAAAGGTCCTGATCTATGAGCAGGACCTGCCAAAGGACGAAGCCGCCGTCGCCGACCTGTCCGATATACCGGACCTGAAAATCGATGAATCGATCCGTCCCGAAACCCTGCCGCCGGATGTCCTGAAATGGCTCAACCCGCGGCAACGCCTGTCGTACTTTTTCTCGGTCGAACAAACAAGCCTCGCGGATAATTAGACCGAATGCAGCAAGAAACCTGACACCATGACCACCCAAAGCCCCGATCTGTTCGACACTGCCGCACAAGGCGAGCCGCCCCTGCAACCACCATCACCTCCCGCCACCCTGGATGACGGCACGCTGCCGCTCGACAGTTACGCCGAGCAGGCCTATCTCGCCTACGCGATGAGCGTGGTGCGCTCGCGCGCACTGCCGCAGGTGGAAGACGGCATGAAGCCGGTGCAACGCCGCATCCTATACGCCATGCACGAGATGCGCCTTGCCGCCAGTGCCAAGCACGTGAAGAGCGCGCGCGTGGTCGGCGACGTGATCGGCAAATACCACCCGCACGGTGACACCAGCGTTTACGACGCGATGGTGCGTGTCGCACAGGACTTTACCCTGCGCTATCCCCTCGTCGACGGTCAGGGCAACTTCGGCTCGCGTGACGGCGACGGCGCGGCGGCGATGCGTTACACCGAGTGCCGCTTGACGCCGATCGCCGAACTGCTGCTCGGCGAAATCGATCGTGGCACGGTGGACTTCGCACCCAACTACGACGGTGCCTTCAGGGAGCCGACGTTGCTGCCGGCCCGCCTGCCCTTTGTGCTGATGAACGGCGCCTCCGGTATTGCCGTCGGCATGGCGACCGAAATCCCGCCGCACAATCTGCGCGAGGTCGCTGAAGCGGCAAAGCTGCTGATCCGCAAACCCGAAGCCGTGCTCGAAGAAGTGCTCGCGATTTTGCCGGCACCCGACTTCCCCGGCGGTGGCCAATTGATCTCGACACCGGCCGATATCCGTGATGCCTATGCCAGCGGCCGTGGCTCGCTGCGCATGCGCGCACGCTGGAAGATCGAGGATCTTGCCCGCGGACAATGGCGCGTGATCGTGAACGAATTGCCGCATGGCGTATCGACGGCGCAAGTGCTCTCCGAGATCGAAGCACTGACCAACCCGCAGCCGCGCCTGGGCAAGAAGGACGTGTCGCAGGAGCAGAAGAACTTGAAGCAGCTCGTGCTTGGCGTGCTCGAATCGGTACGCGACGAATCCAGTGACAAGGCCGCCGTCCGCATCGTGCTTGAACCACGCAGCTCGAAGATCTCGCAGGAAGAATTCATGGCCGTGCTGCTGGCGCATACCAGCCTCGAATCCGGCGTGTCGCTCAACATGACCATGATCGGTCGCAACGGCAGGCCGCAGCAGAAGGATCTGTTGACCATCCTGCATGAATGGATCAACTTCCGTTTTGTCACCGTCGAACGCCGCACGCAGCATCGCCTTGGCGAAGTCGAGCGTCGCATCCACATTCTCGAAGGCCGCATGACGGCCTTCCTCAAGATCGATGAAGTGATCAAGGTGATCCGCAATTCGGACGAGCCCAAGCTCGACCTGATCTGGAAGTTCCACCTCACCGACATACAGGCCGAAGACATCCTCGAAATCCGCCTGCGCCAGTTGGCACGCCTCGAGGGAATCAAGATCGAAGGCGAATTGAACGAGCTGCGCGAAGAGGAAGGCCAGCTCCGGTTGTTGCTGGAAAATCGCAAGGAACTGACCAAACAGATCGTCAAGGAAATCACCGAAGACGCCAAGCAATATGGCGACGACCGCCGCACATTGCTTGAAGTGGTGGCACCGGCAGCGATCGCCGAAGTGGCTGCGCCGGACGAACCGGTGACGGTCATCGTGTCGCGCAATGGCTGGGTACGCAGCCGCCAGGGGCACGGCATCGACCCCAATGGCATCACCTACAAGAGTGGCGACTACCCCTTCTTTGTCGCCGAGTCCCGCACCATCCACCCGCTGGTCATTCTCGACACCAAGGGCCGTGCCTACAGCCTGCGCGTGGCCGACCTGCCGGGAGGGCGCGGCGATGGCGTACCGATCAGCACGCTGATTGAATTGCAGGATGGCGCCAGAGTCGCACAAGCCATCAGCGATGTACCGGACGCGAAATATCTCTTTGCCGGCAGCGGCGGTTACGGTTTCATTGCCACGGTCGCCGACCTTGTTTCACGGCAGAAAGCCGGCAAGGGCTTCATGTCGCTCGACGATGGTGAAGTGCCGGTGAAGCCAGCGAAGCTGAAAGGCGGCACGCTCAACGCCATCACGGGTACGGGTCGCCTGCTGCTCTTCCCTGCGGCGGAGATTCCCGAAATGAGCAAGGGGCGTGGCAACAAGATCATCGAGCTGGACAAGAAGGATGTGCTGGTCGCCGTGCTGGTGAATTACGGCAATACCCTGACCGTGGAAGGTACGGGCCGTGCCGGCAAGAGCACGCAAGCCCACATCGATGGCAAGGCGCTGGACAGTTACCGGGGCAAACGCGCCAACAAGGGCCAGGTGATCGAAAGCAAGATCAAGCCGACAGGCTTGGCGTAAGCAGCATATTGCAGGTCCGGCGGGGCGTCAGGACAGACTCTTGTTCCACGCTTTCGCCCAGCCCATGAAGCGAGTCCCTTCCATCGGCTTGGCGATGAAATAGCCCTGACCGAGGTCGCACCCGGACTGCTGCAGGCAATCCCAATCTTCCTGGGTCTCTATCCCCTCCCCTACCGAGATGAGGCCAAACTTCTTGGCCATGCCGATACTCGACTCCTGAACTGCCCTCAGGTGCGGCTGCCGCATCGCACCGGTGACAAAGGCCTGGTCGACTTTCAACTCACTGAAGGGTACCCGCGACAATTGCTGGAAGGACGAGTGCCCCGTCCCGAAGTCGTCAATCGACAGGCCAAAACCCTTCATGCGCAGGCGCGACAGGCATTCCAGTGCGTGGGCAATATCCGTCATCGCAGTGGACTCGGTGACCTCAATCACGAATCGCTCAGGCAACAACTGGTGCCGCGAAATCACTTCCATGATCCGGTCATAGACATGCACATTTGTCAGGCTGGCCTGCGAAAAATTGATGCTGACGTGAAAGTCGAGTCCTGCCGTGCCCCATTCATGCAGCCATATTGCCGACTTGTCGAGCATCCTCCACGCCAGGTCGTCAATCATTCCGTTCCGTTCCATGGCATCGATGAACAGGCCCGGCGGCAGTATTCCCCGCTCGGGATGACACCAGCGCGCAAGCGCTTCCATCCCTCGGATGCGCCGGGTACGCAAGTCCACCTTGGGTTGAAAGAAAGGCTCGAACTGGTCTGCATCCATGCCGCTGCGAATGTCCTCCACCGCAATATCAGCCGCGCGGACAAGTGCCGTGCGGCGCGGCTGCTGCACGAAACCGGTCAAGCAGTTCTTCAGCATGTCGATGCTTGCCGGCTTGGGCAGTGCCCCCAGCATTTGCAAGCCGTATTCCTTTGCCATCAAATTCACGCTACGCAAAATGCTTTGATGCTTGCTGCTCAATATCAGCACCGAGGCCGTAATCTTTTGATCGGCAAGCAGGCGCAGGAACTCCATGCCATCGATTCCCGGCATGTCCAGATCGGAGATCACCACATCAAGCCTGTCGGCCAATTGCGCCGTCATGTCGAGCGCAGACTTTGCATCCGCCGCGTGATGGACATTGCCGACCCCGACCACCGTGAGCATCTTGTGCAGCAGCTTGCGCTGATAATCGTCATCATCGACAAGCAGTACGTTCATCACGCCAAGCGCAGCATCGCTCATGGTTGTTTTCTCCACCTCAATTGCCCGCCACTTCCAGCCGTGCTATGGCATCGCATCACCATTTCGGGAAATCATCCAGAACACCAAGCCACCGATCAGGACGCTTTTAAGAATCGCCTTCACCAGCTCGCCCACGCCCTGCATCGAGACGACTCGCTTGATTCCCGTCAACGGATTGATACGGCTTAGATCAAAACCGATCGCCTTGGGAGAAAACAGCCAGCCACCAATCATGATTGGCGCTGCCACTGCTGCCACCATCGTCATCAGGAATATCGGGGCAGCGAGTACAAATGCATCGCTGGTCAAGGTTGCCAAACTGGTGAAGATCGCCTGGTCACTGAATGCTGCGTCATGCCCGAATTCAAGTCCATGGCGCAACAGCATCTGCGCCCGGTGGCCAACCCATCCTGACATCGCCCAAAGCCCACCACCGCCAGCCAGCAAGACAAGAAAAGCCATCAATTCCCGCGATTGCGGAACCTGCCCCTCTTCGCGTGCCTGCTCCAGCCGGCGGGCTGACGCTGACTCGGTCTTTTCAAGGTCGCTTTCTTCAGCCATGGACGGACTTTCTCATGGCGACAATTATTGCTGCCCTGATGCAGGCGGGAAGGCGGGAATAACCAAGGTTAGCAGGGGCAATTCCAGCGGCCCTTGGCCCTTTGTTTTCTGCTATCCGGCTATTCGAGTCACTGACGCGTTCAGCTTGTCGGTCCCTCAACGGTACCTTGGCTGCTCGCGGCCATCGCCAGCGGGGCGAGAACGGAAAAAATCACCAGAGATATCGGATGGTAAAAAAGTCCTTCAACGAGCGACATGCCCATAAAACCGAGGAGCATGGCAAAGAGCAGCACGCCCCCCGCTTCTGCACCGGAAGCATTCCGGTTTTTCCACAACTCACGGAGACGGGGGGTAATGGTCCGGTAAAGAAACCAGCAGACCAGTATCAGGCCGGGGAAACCCAGTTCCACGAAGGCCTGGAAAAACAGGTTGTGCGATTGCGAAATACCCCGAAACGAATGTCCGATTGCCGACACTCTGAATCCATCCGGGCCATTGCCCCGCAGCGGATGCTGCATTGCCAGCTCGACAGAACTCTTCCAGATGGCAATCCGGCCGGACGAACTTGTGAACACATCCGCACCTTGAGTTTCAACTCTCTCCACGAGCGATCCAGAGAAGCGATTTTTTATCCCGTAACCATCCAGCACATAGGTCGTGGCGACAGAAACTGCTACCGTCACTGCCGCTGCCACGATCATTTGCCGTCGGCAATTCTGCAAGACGAGGGCGGCGGCACCAACAAATACTCCCAAGCCGAGCAACCCTCCTCTTTGACCAA
>CANJXH010000034.1 GCA_947478755.1 Betaproteobacteria bacterium
ATTGCCGGTCTTCGGCATCGGGAACGGCAGTCCGCCATAGCAACCTTCGAGCTTCAGCTCGTTCTTGACCGCCTGACATGCAGTCGCATTCTTGATGGTCTTGTCGATCACGTGCTGAGCCATGCGGTAATCGCGGTGCGTCGGATAAATGTCCATGCGGAAATTGGGATAACGCTTGAACATCTCGATGGTGCCATCGAGCTTGTCGGCGTATTGCGCAGCATTTTCCGCGGTGATCGTAAACAGCGGCTTTTCGCCGTAGGGATCGGGGCGCTGCGGGTAGTTGCCCTGCGCCACATGCGGCGTCCAGCCCGGCGGCGTCTTCGCTCCGGCGCCTGTATAGGCCGGGATCGTGCCTTCCTTGTTGCCGGCGCGCTCGGAACCAAAGCTGGTGAGCTCCGATCCGCCCAACTGCTTGGCCTCTTCTGCGCTGACGGCAGCTTGCGCTGACGAAATGCAGAGGCTGGCGAGGGCCAGCAGACTGACGGCACGATTGAATCTGTTCATTGCAACTCCTTCTGCTTGCTGCGGTCGATATTGAAATATTCAGGCTACTTTTTAGCGCACACCACTCATGCCGTTGGGGTCGAACAGGCTATCTGGCAGGCGTTCGGCCGGCACGTACCAGCCGCAACCCTCACAACTGGTGTCACCGGCGATCACCCAGATGCCTGTCTCGAGATCCATGAAGGTATTGGTACCGCCATAGGCGCCGTCACTGTCATACATGGGGTAGTAGAAATTGTTCGAGATGCGTACCAGCTTGCCGGCCGGGTTGTAGTTCTCTCCCTGCCCGGCGATAAAACCGTCTTCATCCCAGTACATGATGCGTTTGCCGTAGGTGTGGTGGAAACCTGCTTTCAGCGTGGCCTTGACGACCCACACGCGGTGCAGTTCCCAGCGTACGCAATCCGGATTGGGGAAGTTCTTGGTCGCCCGGATATTGCCGGCCGGGCAGGCCTTCATGTCGGTGGTGGCGAAGTTACTGTAGTGGATGAACTTCTCCTTCTTGCCGACCAGCTCGAAATTCCAGCGATCAAGGGCGCCATAGAAGACACGCATGTCGTCCATCGTCGCGGAGCCGCCGCTGTAGGGGTTCGGCGTGTCGTAGGCGAGATCGGCAGCCAACTTGACCCAGCGCCGTCCGGTCAGATAGACAAAGGCGCGACGACCGAGATTGAGCTGATCCATCGGATCGATGATCATGGTCTGGCTGCCGCTCAGGCGTGCCGGGGCGTCTGCCTTGCCAAGGAAACGCAGGTAAATGACATCGGAAGGCAGCGGCCCTTTCTTGGTCGGATCGAACGCCGGATAGTTGTTGAAATAGTGGCCACGCTCGGCCAGCACAGGTGCAGCGTTGGGTGGAATCAGCCATGACTCGCCAACGCCCGCCAGGTTGTAGGTGTTGTAGCTGACAAGGTGGTTCCACATGACCTGCTTGCCGTTCTTGGGAAACGGAAACGGGAAGCCGCCATAGCAACCCTTGAGCGTCAGTTCGTCGTTTTCCGCCCTGCACTCAGTGGCGTTCTGCTTCGTGTTGTCGATCACGTATTGCGGCAACACGTAGTCGCGATGCGTTGGATAGACGTCCATGCGGAAATTGGGATAACGCTTGAATACTTCGATCATCCCGTCGAGCTTGTCGGCATATTGCGCGGCGTTCGCTGCGGTAATCGTGAACAAGGGCTTGTCGCCATAGGGGTCGGGACGCTGGCCAGGATTCTTCGGGTCCCAACTCGGTGGCGGCTTGACGCCCTTGCCGGTGTATTCGGGAATCGTGCCTTCCTTGTTGCCGGCGCGCTCGGCACCGATGACGGTGTACACCGGCCCGCCAAGCTGCGCGGCCTCTTCGGCGCTGACAGCGGCATGGGCGATGGTGACGCCGACCGCAACCAACGACAGCAGTCCGGCAATATTCTTGATCATGTTCATTGCTATTTCTCCTCTCTTTTCAGCCGCTGCGGCGGCTGGTGTCTTTTAACTTCAGCATCAGGTTACCGGATTCCGGCACCGGCCATCGCATCGGGGCGGAACAGTTCATCGGGTACAGGCGTTGTCACGATCGCCTCGCCGCAACTCGCACAGGTCTGCAGGCCGGTCACGACCCAGATGCCGGATTGCATGTCCATGTAGGTGACCGACGTGACATGGCCGCCCGGCGCTTCGAAATACGGCATGCCGATCGCGTTGGCGAAGCGGAACAGCTTGCCCTTGGCGTCATAGCCTTCGGAACCGCCGAAGAGGAAGCTGTCCTCGTCCCAGTAGAAGGTACGCTGGTGATAGACGTGGCTGAACTCGGGCTTGAGCTTCGCCTTCACCACCCAGACGCGATGCAGTTCCCAGCGGACGCAGTCGGGGTTGGGGAAGTTCTTGGTCGACGTCAGCTTCTCGGTGCTGCATGCATTGCGGTCCATGAAGCTGTAGTTGTTGTAGACGATGAACTTTTCCTTCTTGCCTTCGAGCGTGAAGTCGAAGCGATCGAGGGCGCCCATGAATACTGCTGAGTCATCCATGGTCGCGGTACCGGCACCGTAGGGCGTCGGCGTGTCATAGGCAAGGTTCGCCGCCAGCTTGGTCCAGCGCCGGCCGGCAACGTAGAGGTAGGCACGGCGGCCGACGCCGATCTGGTCGAAGGGGTCGTGGAACATGAACTTGCCGCCGGCCAGCCGCGCCGGGGCTTCGTCGGTGCCGATGTAACGGAAGTACATCGAATCCGCCGGCAGGGGCTCGGTCCTCGCGGGGTCGAAGCCGGGCCAGTTGTTGATGTACTCGACGCGATCAACCAGCACGGCAGAGCTTTCCGGCGGCACAACCCAGGCTTCGGCCCGGCCCTTGACGTTCCAAGCCTGAAAGCCGGCAAGATGGTTCCACATCGCCTGGTTGCCGGTCTTCGGCATTGGGAACGGCAGGCCGCCGTAGCAGCCCTCCAACCGCAGCTCGTTGTTCGCTGCCTTGCAGACGGTGGCGTTCTTTACCGTCTTGTCCAGCACGTGCTGCGGCACCCAGTAGTCGCGGCGCGTCGGGTAGATGTTCATGCGAAAGTTCGGATAACGCTTGAACAGTTCGATCATGCCGTCGAGCTTGTCGGCATATTGCGCGGCATTCTCCGCCGTGATGGTGAACAGCGGCTTGTCGCCGTAGGGATCGGGACGTTGCTGGTAGCTACCGTCTGCCTTCCAGCCCACCGGCGTCTTCGGACCGGTGCCCGTGTAGGCGGGGATGGTTCCCGCAGCATTGCCCGCGCGTTCCGCACCGAGCGGGGTCAGTACCGGGCCACCGAGCTGTTTGGCTTCCTCGGGGCTGACAGCGGCCAGCGCGAGCGTGGTGAAGGTCGCCGAGATGGCCAGCAGGCCAACGATGCGTTGCGTGATGCTCATGGAAACTCCTTGAAATTGAACTTGCCCGCGAATCGTCGAACTGCTTGCGGGCGATGTGGATCAGCGTATGCCCGAACCGCCCATGGCATCGGGAAGAAACGTATCGCTCGGCAGCGGCTTCGTCACCACCAGTTCGCCGCAAGTGGGACAGGTCTGCAGACCCGATATCACATAGATGCCGCTCTCCAGATCGATGTAGGTCGTGCCAGTGGCCTGGACCCCGGGGACTTCGAAATAGGGCCTGTTGATGGTGTTGGCGTAGCGGATCAGCTTGCCCTTGGCGTTGTAGCTCTCCGACGAACCGATGACGAAGCCATCTTCGTCCCAATAGAAAATCCGCTTGTGATACAGGTGGCTGGCTCCCGGTTTGAGCGTCGCCTCGACCACCCACACGCGATGCAGTTCCCAGCGCACGCAATCGGGATTGGGAAACCCGTTGGTCAGGAAAAACTTTTCCGTGCTGCAGGCCGTGCGGTCATTGAACTGGAAATTGTTGTAGTAGATGTATTTTTCCTTCTTGCCGATCAGCTTGAAGTCGAATCGATCCATTGCACCCATGAAGACCGCCTGATCGTCCATCGTGGCCGAACCCCCGCCGTAAGGGGTCGGGGTATCGTAGGCCAGGTTGGCGGCCAGCTTCACCCAGCGCCTGCCGGTGGAATACAGGTAGGCGCGGCGGCCGATGCCGATCTGGTCGAAGGGGTCGAGAAACATGAAGCGTCCACCGGCGAGGCGCGCCGGGGCTTCATCAGTACCGATGTAGCGGTAGTACATCGAATCGGGTGCCAGCGGAGCCGTATTGGCGGGATCAAATCCCGGCCAGTTATTGGTGTATTCGACTTGAACGGCCAACGCCGCTGAGCCTTGCTCGGGCTTCACGATCACTTCGGAACGTCCCTTTACGGTCCATACCCCGTAGCCTGCCATGTGGTTCCACATGGCCTGATTGCCTGTTTTGGGAATTGGAAAGGGCATCCCGCCATAGCAGCCGGCCAGCTTCAACTCCTGATCCACCGCCTTGCACTGTGTAGCGTTGCGAACAGTGTTTTCCGTCACCCTCGATGGCATCGCGTAGTCGCGGTGGCTGGGATAGATGTCCATGCGAAAGTCGGGGTAGCGCTTGAACATCTCCGCCACGCCATCAAGCTTGTCGGCATATTGCACGGCATTGGCGGCGGTGATCGAGAACAGCGGTTTATCGCCATAGGGGTCGGGGCGCTGCTGATAGGTGTCTTTCGGTGCCCAGCCAGCCGGCGTTTTTGGCCCGGTACCGGTGTAGGGTGGAATGGTGCCTTCCTTGTTCCCCGCCTTTTCCGAACCGAAGGCAGTCAATACCGGGCCGCCGAGCTGGCTGGCTTCTTCGGCTGAAACGGCCGCGTATGCGGCAGGCAGGACTGCCGTGATCAGGCCCATCAGGCAGGCAATTTTTTTCAGGGAATGCATTGTTGCTCCAGTTTCATGATCCGGCTGACGTCGGGGCGGCAGCGATGACTGCCGCATGTTATTGCATCTGACGGTGAAATTAGCCGAACCCTGCTATTTTTCTTCGGGGGACTGCAAGGCGCGCGGCAGGGTTTCGATCTGCTTCTGGTCGCGCAGCTCCTTGTCCTCCGGTACCACCTGCAGATCGCGGAACTTGCGGGCGCTGACCAGTACCCGCGTTTCGAGCGAGGCAACGGCCTTGTTGTAGGCGCCGACTGCATTGCCAATGTGCTTGCCGACATCGCCCCAGTGATCTGCGACTACTGCGATGCGTTCATAGAGCTCCTTGCCCAGGGCGGAGATCTGCTTGGCATTGTCGGCCAGTGCCTCCTGCTTCCAGCCATAGGCCACGGCACGCAGCAGCGCGATCAGCGTGGTCGGCGTGGCGAGGATGACTTTCTGCTCAACGCCGGACTCGATCAGCGACGGATCGGCCTCCAGCGCGGCGGAATAGAAGGTTTCACCGGGCAGGAACAGGACGACAAACTCCGGCGTCGGCTCGAACTGCTCCCAATAGGACTTGCGCCCGAGCTTGGTAAGATGGTCGCGCACTTGGCGGGCATGATCCTGCAGCTTGCGCCTTTGCTCGGCCGGATCTTCGGTTTCCAGCGATTCGAGATAGGCGGCGAGTGGGGCCTTGGCATCGACGACGATATTGCGGCCGCCAGGAAGCCGCACCACCATGTCGGGACGCAGACGCCCCTCTTCGGTATTGGTACTTTCCTGTTCGAAGAAATCGCAATGGTCAAGCATGCCGGCCATCTCGACCACGCGCTTCAATTGCAGTTCGCCCCAGCGCCCGCGCGTCTGCGGTGCACGCAGTGCCTTGACCAGGTTGGCCGTCTCCTGCTTCAGTTCGCCTTGCGTGGCGAGCATGGACTTGACTTGCGTGGTGAGCGACTCGTAGGCACCGATGCGCGCCTTTTCGACTTCACCGACGCGCTGCTCGAACTTGTCGAGGCTTTGCTTGACGGGCGTGATCAGTTCGACGATGGCCTGCTGGCGTTTTTCCAGGTCGCCGCGTGCGCCCTCCTGAAACGATTTGAGATGGGTTTCGGCCAGATCAAGAAAGGACTGGTTGTTCTGACGCAGGGCATCGGCCGACAGCGCCTGAAACGCATTCGAGAGCGAAGCCTCGGCCTGCTTCAGGGTCTCGACTCGAGCGCGCATGACCAGCCAGAGGACAAAGCCTCCGCATCCAACACCGGCGAGAAAGGTCAGCAGAATTTCCATTGGGCAACCAGCAGCAGAGCGAAGTCGGCATTGTGCCGCACAACATTATCGGGAGCCACGTTTTGTTCGGTAACGAACATAAACACTTGGTGATTGCGAGTATCCTGCCGGCATGCTCCGGCCAGCCCTTTTCATAGCCATCGTTGCAGGCCTGTTCTTTTACTGGCCTCACGCCAAGGCAGACACTCCCGTCAGTAGTGTCGCTGCGGTAGATCTCCAGCGCTATGTTGGCAAGTGGTTCGAGATCGCCAGCTTTCCGATGTTCTTTCAGCGTAACTGCATCGCGGACACGACAGCTGAATATGGCTTGACGCCTGACGGAAAGGTTTCGGTGCTGAATCGCTGCCGCACCAAGGACGGATTCGACAAAGCCCAGGGCACGGCGACCGCGGTGGAAGGTGGCAACAATGCGCGCCTCAAGGTGTCATTTTTCTGGCCCTTCCGCTCGGATTACTGGGTGATCGGACTCGACCAGGACTATCGCTGGGCCGTGGTCGGCAACCCGAACCGCAAATACCTGTGGGTCCTATCGCGAACGCCACAACTGCCGAAGGAACTCCTTGCTGCTGCGCTGAAGTCGGCTTCTGACCAAGGGTTTGACCTGAACCAATTGCGCTACACCGCGCAAGCCGAAGGCAAGCAGTAAACGGCAAAAGGCGTTGAACAGGTATCGCCTGTTCAACGCCTTCGGTAGAAAACTGATTAAACCGTCTGTTTCAACTGCTCGAGAATCGCCGGATTCTCGAGGGTCGTGATGTCCTGGGTGATTTCCTCGCCCTTGGCCAGCGTTCTCAGCAAGCGCCGCATGATCTTGCCGGAGCGTGTTTTTGGCAGGTTGTCACCAAAGCGGATTTCCTTCGGCTTGGCGATCGGGCCGATTTCCTTGGCGACCCAGTTGCGCAGGTCCGCCGCAATCTTCACCGCTTCATCACCGACCGGACGCGCGCGTTTCAGGACCACGAAGGCACACACCGCTTCACCGGTAACATCATCCGGGCGGCCAACCACGGCGGCCTCGGCGACGATGGAATTGGAGACCAGTGCCGATTCGATTTCCATGGTGCCGAGGCGATGGCCGGAGACATTGAGCACGTCGTCGATGCGGCCCATGATGGTGAAATAGCCTGATTTGGCATCGCGCACGGCGCCATCGCCGGCGAGGTAGAGCTTGCCGCCCAGTTCGTCGGGGAAGTAGGACTTCTTGAATCGCTCCGGGTCATTCCAGATGGTGCGGATCATCGCCGGCCAGGGTTTGCTGATCACCAGAAAACCACCCTTGCCCCATTCGAGCTCTTGCCCCGCCTCATCAACGATGGAAGCCTGGATGCCGGGGAAGGGCAAGGTGCAGGAACCGGGCACCAGTGGCGTTGCGCCCGGCAGCGGCGTGATGGCATGGCCACCGGTTTCGGTCTGCCAGAAGGTGTCGACGATCGGGCAGCGGCTATGGCCGATCTCGGTGTAGTACCAGATCCACGCCTCGGGATTGATTGGCTCGCCGACACTGCCGAGCAAACGCAGGCTGTCCAGCTTGTAGTTGCGCGGATGCGTTTCCGGGATGGTTTCGGACGCCTTGATCAGCGAACGAATGGCTGTCGGCGCGGTATAGAAAATCGAGACCTTGTGCTGGTCGATCATTTTCCAGAAGCGGCCGGCATCCGGCCACATCGGCACGCCTTCGAAGATCAATGACGTCGCGCCACAGGCCAGCGGGCCGTAGGCGACATAGGTGTGCCCGGTAATCCAGCCGATGTCGGCCGTGCACCAGAACACGTCTTCTGGCTTGAGGTCGAAGGTCCACAGCGTGGTGATGCGCGCATGCAGCAGAAAACCGCCGGAACTGTGCTGCACACCTTTGGGCTTGCCGGTGGAACCCGAGGTATAGAGGATGAAAAGCGGATGTTCGGAATCGACCCATTCCGGCTCGCAGGTTTCCGGCTGACCGACTTCAAGGTGATGCCACCACTGGTCGCGCCCCTTCACCATGTGGCATTCACCGCCGGTACGCTGGATCACGATAACGGTACGAACGGTGGACTTGTCACCGGCCAGCGCAATGCCTTCATCTACCGCGGGCTTGAGCGGCAGTGCCTTGCCACCACGGAACTGGCCGTCGGCCGTGATCACGGCCACGGCACCGGCATCGATGATGCGCTCTTCGAGCGACTTGGCAGAGAATCCGCCGAACACGACAGAATGGATGGCGCCGATGCGGGCACAGGCCTGCATGGCCACCACGCCCTCGATCGACATCGGCAGGTAGATGATGACCCGGTCACCCTTGCGGATGCCCTGCGCCTTGAGTGCATTGGCAAACTTGCAGACGCGGTGCAGCAGGTCGCGATAGTTGATCTTCGTGACCGCGCCATCATCAGCTTCGAAGATCAGCGCGATCTTGTCGCCACGACCGGAATCGACATTGCGATCGAGGCAGTTCCAGGAAACATTCAGCTTGCCATCGGCGAACCATCTGTAGAAAGGCGCATTACTGTCGTCAAGCACTTGCGTAAAGGGTTCACGCCACAGCACATGTTCGCGTGCCAGACGGGCCCAGAATCCTTCATAGTCCTGCGCGGCGTCATCGCAGAGCGCCTTGTAGGCGGCCATGCCGGAAATGGTGGCATGGTGAACGAAATGCTCGGATGGCGGAAATATCCGGTGTTCGTGGGATACCGATTCGATCGACTTGGACATGCTTGCTTCCTCCTGTTATTGGCTGCCGACCCTATTGCTTATGGGCCGATAATACCTTGTGTGGCAGGCATTTTTTACCAGCCCGCTTACACAGCGCTTACGGGATCGTCAATCCGCTCAGTGTAAAATTTGCCCTGTTCCCAATCCCGAGGAAAACCCCTTGAGCACCATCGTAAATCGCGTCGAAAAATTCATCTTCTGGAGCCGCTGGCTGCAGGCTCCGCTTTATCTCGGACTCATCGTGGCCCAGGGCGTTTACGTCTACCAGTTCATGCTGGAGCTGATGCACCTGGTCGCTGGTGCCGGCAATCTGGGTGAAGCGCAGATCATGCTCATTGTGCTTGGCCTGATCGACGTGGTGATGGTCGCCAACCTGCTCGTGATGGTGATTATTGGCGGCTACGAAACCTTCGTCTCACGCCTCGACCTTGACGACCACCCCGACCAGCCGGAGTGGCTGTCGCATGTCAATGCCGGCGTGCTCAAGGTGAAGCTGGCGACGGCGTTGATCGGTATCTCGTCGATCCACCTGCTCAAGACCTTCATCAATGCCGAACAACTTGCCGATCGCGTCATCATTGCCCAGGCCGGATTGCATGCACTGTTCCTGCTGTCCGCGATTGCCATTGCCGTTACCGACAAAATCATGATCAGCACTGCGCTGATCGGGAAAAACAGCCACTGAATCGGAATCCCCATGACCATCATCAAACAGGAAGACCTGATTGCTTCCGTCGCAGACGCATTCCAGTACATCAGCTACTACCACCCGCTCGACTACATCCAGGCGCTGGGCAGGGCCTATGACCGCGAAGAGTCACCCGCAGCGAAGGATGCCATCGCGCAGATCCTGACCAACTCGCGCATGAGCGCCGAGGGCCACCGCCCGATCTGCCAGGACACGGGGATCGCGCTGGTGTTCATCAAGGTCGGCATGAATGTGCAATGGCAGGCGACGATGGGCATCCAGGAAATGATCAACGAGGGCGTGCGTCGCGCCTACCTGGACAAGGACAATCCCCTGCGTGCTTCGGTGCTGGCCGACCCGGCCGGTGCGCGCAAGAACACCAAGGACAACACGCCCGCCGTGGTGCATTACGAAATCGTGCCCGGCGATCATGTCGAGGTGATCTGCGCCGCGAAGGGCGGTGGCTCGGAAGCGAAGTCGAAATTCGCGATGCTCAATCCGTCAGACGATCTCGTCGAATGGGTGCTCAAGACGGTACCGAGCATGGGCGCCGGCTGGTGCCCGCCGGGCATCCTCGGCATCGGCATCGGCGGTACGCCGGAAAAGGCGATGCTGCTGGCCAAGGAATCGATCATGGCACCGGTGGACATCCAGGAACTGATTGCACGCGGCGCCAAGAGTCGCATCGAAGAATTGCGTCTTGAGTTGTACGACAAGGTCAATGCCCTCGGTATCGGCGCGCAAGGCCTCGGTGGCCTGACCACGGTGCTCGACGTCAAGATCCTCGACTATCCGACGCACGCGGCCAACCTGCCGATCGCGATGATTCCGAACTGTGCGGCAACCCGCCACATCCATTTCCACCTCGACGGCTCGGGCCCGGCAAAGCTCGAAACGCCAAAGCTGGAGGACTGGCCCAAAGTGACCTGGACGCCGGACACGAAGTCCGCCACGTCGGTCAACCTCGACACGCTGACGCGAGAACAGGTAGCAGCATGGAAGCCGGGGCAGAAGCTGCTGTTGAACGGCAAGATGTTGACCGGACGCGATGCCGCGCACAAGCGTATCGCCGACATGCTTGCCAAGGGCGAAAAGCTGCCGGTCGATTTCACCAACCGCGTGATCTATTACGTCGGCCCGGTCGACCCGGTGCGCGACGAAGTGGTCGGCCCGGCCGGCCCGACCACCGGCACGCGCATGGACAAGTTCACGCGCATGATGCTGGAGAAGACCGGCCTGATCTCGATGATCGGCAAATCCGAACGCGGCCCGGTTGCCATCGAGGCCATAAAGGACAACAAGTCGGCATACCTTATGGCGGTGGGTGGCGCGGCATATCTGGTGGCCAAGGCGATCAAGAGCGCCAAGGTGGTTGGCTTCGCCGACCTCGGCATGGAGGCCATCTACGAGTTCGAAGTGAAGGACATGCCGGTAACCGTTGCGGTCGATTCCAACGGTACGTCGGTGCACACCACCGGACCGAAGGAGTGGCAGGCGAAGATCGGCAAGATCCCGGTCGTGGCTGCTTAAAGGCCAAAGTCAAATTCAAAACCTTTTCGCCACAGAGTTCACAGAGAACACAGAGAAAGGCAAAAGCCACATGCTTTTCCTCTGTGGGCTCTGTGTCCTCTGTGGCTAGTGTTTTTATGATTGGCGTTTTTGATTCCGGCTTGGGTGGCCTCTCGGTACTGGCCGCCATCGCGCGCGCGCTGCCGCGGGCCGACCTCGCCTACTACGCCGACACGGCGCATGTTCCGTATGGATCGAAACCCGACGATTTCATTCGCGAGCGTGTCCTGACCATCGGCAGACATCTTGCCGCGCTGAACTGCAAAGTCATTGTCGTTGCCTGCAATACCGCTACGGCTGCAGCGGTCGATGCACTGCGCCAAGCGCTTCCGCACATCCCGGTTGTCGGCGTGGAACCGGGCATCAAGCCGGCTGCGGCGGCATCACGCTCACGCCACATCGCGGTGCTCGCCACGGAATCCACCGCACGCAGCGAGCGCCTCGCCAAACTCATTCACACCCATGCCACATCGGTAAAGGTACAGGTCGAACCTTGTCCCGGCTGGGCGACCCGAGTCGAAAGTCTGCAACTCGACGGTGCCGAATTTGCTGCCGAAGTTGCGGCAAAGGTCTCGCCATTGCTTTTGGCCGGAGCCGACCAACTGGTGCTGGGCTGCACCCACTACAGTTTTCTGTCACCACTGCTGCAACCGCTTGTTGATGGGCGTGCGGAACTGGTCGACGTCGCTGATGCGGTTGCACGGCAGGTGTTGCGCCTCAGTGGTGCGCACGCCGAAGGCCATGCCACGCTGAAACTCTTCGCCAGTGCCCATCCGGAACGTCTGCATGCAGCGCTGCCGCGGCTCGGCCTGCATTGGCTGGCAGAGCGGGCAAACTCAGCAATGCTGCATCACGCGTGATTCCCTGGCTCGATGAAACATTTGAATTTCCGCCGGTCGCGACGGCACTGGCCGATCCGCCGGGTTTGCTGGCCGCAGGTGGTGATCTGTCGCCGCAACGGATCATTGCCGCGTACCGGCGGGGCATCTTCCCCTGGTATTCGCCGGGCGATCCGATTTTGTGGTGGAGCCTTGACCCAAGGATGGTGCTGCGTCCGCCTGAAATCAGGATTTCACGTTCCCTGGCGCGCACCTTGCGCAACGCCGAGTACGAGGTGCGACTCGACACCGCCTTCGACGAAGTGATCCGTGCCTGCGCATGTGCACCTCGCGAGGGCCAGCGCGGCACCTGGATCACCACCGACATGCAGGATGCCTACATTCGCCTGCATCAACTCGGCTACGCGCATAGCGTGGAAACCTGGGTTGCCGGCAAGCTGGTCGGTGGGCTCTACGGGATTGCGCTGGGTGGTGCCTTTTTTGGCGAGTCCATGTTCAGTCGCGCCCGCGATGCATCAAAAATTGCGCTCGCGCACCTTTGTTCGCATTTGCAGACCTGCAATTTCGGCATAATAGATTGCCAAATGGAAACGCCTCACCTTAGCTCGCTCGGTGCCCGACTGATCCCTCGATCCGATTTTGTTTCCGAGGTAGCTGTGCTCGTCGATCAGGGCGGTGAGCCGCAGCGCTGGCAGGCGGATGCCGTGAAAGACCGTTTTCGCTTCGCACAGCAGCACAGCGACTAGACCGTCATGGCATACCTGAACGACCTGCCTCCATTTCCACTGTTGCAGTTTTACGCAACGGCACCTTACGGCTGCTCGTATCTGCCCGGGCGCGTTGCGCGCTCCCAGGTGGCGACGCCGACGCACTTGATTGATCATGAAACCTACAGCGAACTGGTACGCACCGGATTCCGGCGCAGTGGTGTATTCACCTATCGCCCGCATTGCGATACCTGCCACGAGTGCCAGCCAGTGCGCGTGCCGGTGGCTGACTTCAAGCCCAACCGCAATCAACGACGCGCCCTGATCCGACACGAAAAGCTGGTCGCGGGCGAGCGCTCGATGATTTATCGCGAAGAACACTACCAGCTGTATCAACGCTATCAGGCGGCACGGCATCAGGGCGGTGGCATGGATCAGGACAGCCGCGACCAGTACGCGCACTTCCTGCTGCAAACGCACGTCAGCAGCCGCCTGGTCGAGTTTCGCGAAAGCGGTGTGCTGCGCATGGTCAGCATCATTGATCTGCTGACCGACGGCCTGTCATCGGTATATACCTTCTATGATCCGGACATTCCCGGTGCCAGCTATGGCACCTACTCGATCCTCTGGCAAATAGGCCAATGCCAGCACCTCGGCCTGCCCTATCTTTACCTGGGTTACTGGATCAGGAACAGCCGCAAAATGGCTTACAAGACCCACTACCGGCCACTGGAAGTATTGCGTCAGGGCAACTGGGGCTTGCTGGAAGAGGAAATCTGATCAGGGTCGCTCGCGCAGCGCCCTGAGTTTCTCGTTCAACTGGGGGAGCACGACGGCAACGGCTTGCTCGCCAGCGAGGATAGCGACGTTTCTTTCCTCAAAGTCGGCGCGCCCGAAATTCGACAGCACCGGGCGCACGATGATGTTTGCCTCCAGCAACTCGGTACGGCTGATCGACTGCTGCATGATGGCAAACGTCTGAAGCAAGACATCGATACTGCTCCTTGTCTTGCCGAATTGGGGCTTGGATGAGACATCGACCGCGATCACGAAATCAGCGCCCATCATACGGGCGGCACGTACCGGAATCGGGCTGGTCAGGCCCCCATCGACATATTCATGGCCATTGATCAACACCGGCTGGAATAAACCGGGAACACTGCTGGAGGCCCGCACTGCCATGCCGGTATCGCCGCTGCGAAAAACCACCATTTCGCCGCTGTGCAGATCGGTGGCAACGGCAGCAAAGGTGCGGTTGAGTTTTTCCATCGGTAGGTGTTTGACGGCATCATTGACAAATGTCTGCAAGGCCTCGCCCTTGATCACGCCACGATTGGGCAGCGACCAGTCGCTGACATTCCCCTGCTGCATCTGCATCGCAATTTTTTGCAGGTCAAAGCCATTCTCGCCGCTGGCGTAAAGCGCACCAACCAGGGCACCGGCACTGGTGCCGACAATGATGTCGGGCTTGACGCCCTGTGCTTCCAGCGCCTTGATCACACCGACATGAGCAAAACCACGCGCGGCACCGCCACCGAGTACCAACGCGATTTTGGATTGGCGCGGTACGGAGGCGACGGCCGGAACCGGAGCCACGTCCGGCGTTGGCATTTGCACCACTGACGGCAGCGATGTACACGAGGCGAGCAGCGCTAGGCCGATCAACCAGCTGCGACGATACACGGCACCCACACGACGGCTAAAGGACAACTTGGGTACCCAGCTCAACCACGCGGTTGGGTGGCAGTTTGAAAAAATTGGCCGCACTGCCAGCGTTGCGGAACAGCGCGATGAATATCTTTTCCTGCCAGAACGGCATGTCGCTGCTGTGCTTCGCCAGCAGGGTCTCGCGACCAAGGAAGAACGAGGTATCCATCATGTCGAGTTCAAGCCCCTGCTCGGCACACCACTCAAGCGCATAGGGCAGGTCCACTTCGTCCTTGAAACCGAAAAAGACCTTGACGCGCCAGAAGCTGTTGGGAAGATCCTCTACGACGACGCGTTGAGCGCTTTCGACGTAGGGCACGTCCAGGATGTTCACCGACACCAGCACGACACGCTCGTGCAAGGCCTTGTAGTGCTTGAGGCTGTGCAACATCGCATGCGGCACGCCAGCAGGATTGGAAGTCAGGAACACGGCCGTGCCCGCAACCCGCGTGGTCCCGCCGTAACCAAGGCTGGAAATGAAGGGATCAAGATCGATCGCTTCCTGCGACAGGCGCTTCTGCAGCAAGGCGCGGCCGCGCTTCCACGTGACAAGTATCGTGAACAGCAGGATGCCGAAGATCAGGGGGAACCAGCCGCCATCTTTGATCTTGCCGAAGTTGGCGGTGAAAAAGGCCATGTCGACGATGAAGAATGGCAAGGCACCGAACAGGGCTTTCCACGGGCTCCAGCCCCACAGCCAGCGCGCCACGACGTATGCCAGCACGTTATCGATTAGCATGGTGCCGGTGACTGCGATCCCGTAGGCCGAGGCGAGGCGGCTGGACGATCCGAACCCGATGACAAGTGCGATCACTGAGCCAAAAAGCATCCAGTTCACCAGTGGCAGGAAAATCTGGCCGATTTCCTTTGCCGACGTGTGCTGAACCTCAAGACGCGGGGCGTAGCCAAGTTGTATGGCCTGCTGGGTGATGGAAAATGCGCCGGTAATCACCGCCTGCGAAGCAATGACGGTGGCAAGGGTGGCCAGCACCAGTAGCGGATACAGCGCCCAGTCCGGTGCGAGGCGATAGAAGGGGTTGTCAATGGCAGCCGGGTTGTCGAGCAGCAAGGCGCCCTGCCCCAGGTAGTTGATCATCAGGGCCGGCAGCACAAATCCCATCCATGCCATCTGGATCGGCCGCTTGCCGAAGTGCCCCATGTCGGCATACAGGGCTTCAGCACCTGTCAATACCAGCACAACCGCGCCGAGTGACAGATAGCCCATCAGCGGATGCGCAATCAGGAAGGCAATGCCATACCAGGGACTGAGCGCCTTGAGCACGGCCGGGTGGTCCACAATATTGATGGCCCCCATGATGGCCAGCGTCGAGAACCAGGTCAGCATGACCGGGCCGAAGAACTTGCCGATGCTGGCAGTGCCATGCCGCTGGATCATGAACAGTCCTGCCAGCACGCAAAGCGTGATGGGGATGATGAACGTATCGAGTGACGGGGAGATGACCTTCAGTCCTTCAACGGCGGACAGCACCGAAATCGCTGGCGTGATCACGCCGTCGCCGTAGAACAGCGCCGTACCGAACAGGCCGAGCGTGACAACCAGCAGGCGTCGTTTCGAGCCTTCTTCCGAGTTGCGCAGCGCCAGCGCCATCAATGCCATGGTGCCGCCTTCGCCCTTGTTGCTGGCACGCATCATGAAGGACACGTACTTCAGCGTCACCACGATCATCAAAGCCCAGAAAAGCAGTGAAAGGATGCCCAGAACGTTTTCCGGGGTGATGGGAAGCGGATGATGGGCGCCCGAAAAAATTTCCTTTATTGCATAAAGCGGGCTGGTGCCAATGTCGCCAAAGACCACACCCAGTGCCGCCATTGCCATGGTCGCAAGACGTTGATTGCCTGTTTCAGAGTGTTGAGACATGCAGCAATTACCGGTGATTCGTGAAGGGGCACTACGCTACACCAGAACCGTTGCGGGGTGATTCGAAATTTTTGCGACGCAGCATTTTGTTTCCGGCCAAAACAACATCCGACGGCCGGGACGTAAAATTGCGATCTATGCCAAAAATGCCTCCCTACTGCCTGGTTCGTCCATTCCTGTTCGCGATGGACGCCGAAACTGCCCACGAAAAAACGCTCGCCGGCCTCAAGCAACTGAATTCGATAGGCTTGTTGCCTTCCGGCAAGACGCCCGGGCGCGTCGTCAACACCATGGGCATCACCTTTCCCAATCCCGTCGGGCTTGCCGCCGGCCTCGACAAGAACGGCGAATGCATTGAGGTATGGGACAAGCTTGGTTTCGGCTTTGTCGAGATCGGCACCACCACGCCGCGTCCGCAACCGGGCAACCCGAAGCCGCGCATGTTCCGGCTGCCGCAGAAACAGGCCCTGATCAATCGCCTGGGTTTCAACAATCATGGCGTTGACGCCCTGCTTCGCAACGTCGCCAATGCCCGCTTCAAAGGCATACTGGGCATCAACATCGGCAAGAACTTTGATACGCCGATTGAGCGCGCTGCTGACGATTACCTGATCTGCCTGCAAAAAGTTTATCCAGCGGCCAGCTACGTCACGGTCAATATCTCCAGCCCCAATACCGCCAATCTTCGACAATTGCAGGGTGAGTCGGAACTTGATTCCCTGCTCGGTCAGCTCAAGGCGCGACAACTGGCACTTGCGGATCAGTACAGCCGCTACGTTCCGCTGGTATTGAAAATTGCCCCCGATCTGGACGATGCCCAAATCATCAATATTGCAGACGCGCTGCGCCGCCATCGCATTGATGGCGTCATCGCCACCAACACCACCATTGGTCGCGAAGGCGTAGAAGGCATGCCGCATGCAGAGGAAACCGGCGGCCTGTCTGGCGCGCCTGTGTTCGACAAGGCAACGGCTGTGGTGAGAAAACTTTCTGCTGCACTCGCCAACGAGTTGCCGATCATCGGCGTGGGCGGCATCACCGATGGTGCCCGGGCCGCTCAAAAGCTGGATGCCGGCGCAACGCTGGTACAAATTTACACGGGTATAATTTATCGTGGTCCCGAGCTGATAAGTGAGTGTATTGCGGCCACCAAAACATCGCGCTGACGCAGGTTTGCAGCGCAAGAGGAGATAAAAATGCCAGGCAATACTGAACGGGCACCGACAGCGAAGGCGCAGCATCCTGCGCGTGCGTTGCATGGTGCGCTGACCGATTTCATCCGGATCGACGACGCCAATGGTCGCTTCGAAATCAACAAGCGTGTATTCACCGACCCTGCGGTTTTCGAAAAAGAACGCGCGCTGATCTTCAACAAATGCTGGCTGTATCTCGGCCATGAGTCGGAGATCAGAAACCCGAAGGATTTCCTCACCCGCAACATTGGCGGCCGCAGCCTGATATTCAACCGCGATCGCAACAGCAAGGTTCACGCGTTCGAAAACGTCTGTACCCATCGCGGTACCTCGCTCGAAGTCCGTACCCATGACAATGCCAACGTCTTTACCTGCCCCTACCACGGCTGGGTATTTGACGGCGAAGGCGTGTTGCGCGACCAGTCATCACCCGCTGGCGGGTACGACGAGGGATTCAATGCCGACGGGCGCTACAACCTGATGCCGGTTGCGCGACTGGAAAATTATCGTGGGTTGTATTTCGTCAACTTCAACCCCAAGGCCGTGGATCTGGTCACCTATCTGGGCAAGAGCAGGGAATACCTGGACCTGATTTTCGATCAGTCGGAAGACGGGCTTGAAGTCGTGGGTGGCAGCCAGCATCTCGTGAATGGTGGCAACTGGAAAGTGCTGACCGACAATCTGGTCGATGCCTATCACGGCAATATCCTGCACTCGACCTACTTCGAGTTTCTGACCAGCCGCACGCTGGATCCGAAGACGGCGGCGACCTTCCTCGGCTTTGGCGGCGGACTCGGGCATGGTCATAACTACTGGGAAAGTACCTTTGCCGTCGGTCGGCCGATAGCGCACTGGATCCCCGCTTTTGGCGAAGCTGCCAAACCGCTGATTGAGGCCAAGAAGAAGGAACTCATGGCACGTTTTGGCGATGAGCGCGGCGAGCGCATCGCCAAAACGTCGCGCAACATGACCATCTTCCCCAACATGATGATCGTGGACAACGTGTCCATTTCCATTCGCACCATGTATCCGGAGTCGGAAGATCGCGTACACATGAACATCTGGGCGATGGCACCGAAAAACGAGCCTGATCTGTTGCGTCGGGTGCGACTGGACAACCACCTCACCTTCACCGGCCCCGCCGGGTTCGCGCATCCCGACGACTACGAAATTTTCGAGCGCATGCGCGAGGGCAACAAGACCTCGACCCTGGAATGGCAGGACTACTCGAAAGGGATGAAGGCCGAGGAGATCGAGGACGGCGATCGCCGCAAGTCACGCAGTGACTTTCTCAATGAATCTCAGCAGCGCGCTTGGTGGACCCAATGGGACCGCATTATCGCCGGCGCCGAAACACTGGAACAGGAATGACAACATGAGTTCAGATGCAATGCTGCGCAAGGTGGAGCGCTTTCTGTTCGACGAAGCCGATCTGCTCGACAACTGGAAGCTGAAGGAGTGGGAGGCGTTGTTTGTCGCCGACGGGCACTATTACATTCCGCCGCTCAATACCGAGAACGCCGATACGATTGAACAGGGTGAAGTGCTTTTTCTCGCGCATGACGACCATCGCATGATTACCGGTCGCGTCGAACGCATGTTGAAAAAGACCGCGCACGTGGAATCGCCGCATTCCAATATCCTGCACATGATCACCAACATCTGCATTCTTGAAGATGATGGCAAGGTGCTGCGCTGCCGCTCCAACTTCATGGTCTATCGGGCAAGACGAGGCCAGATCACGAATTACATGGGCCGTTATTTTCATACGCTCGCGCATGAAGGGGAAAGCTTCAGGATCAAGGAAAAGCGCGCCTGCCTCAGCAATGACCTGCTGCAACCGCAAGGGAGCATCGGCATCATTCTCTGATGCTGTCGCGGCATCACGCACCTCGGTACACCAAGCACCCGGAGTTCATGGACATTTTCAGGCGCTCAATCTGCGAAATGGCGGTGCTTCATGGTTGCCCGGGATTGGGGCATGGGCGATAATGAGCTTCACCCGTGTTTCAGCGAACCAGGCCAACACACCTAGCAATGACCAGCTATCTGTTCATCATTCTCGGCGCCGTTCTTGTCAACAACGTCGTCCTCGTCCGCATTCTTGGCCTCTGCCCCTTCATGGGTGTTTCAAAGAAGCTGGAGACGGCTGTTGGCATGGGCGCAGCAACGACTTTTGTGCTGACCGTTGGCAGCGGCGCCAGTTACATCCTGGATGCCTGGCTGCTGATCCCCAACCATCTTGAGTACCTGCGTACGCTTTCCTTCATCGTCACGATCGCCGCTGTCGTGCAACTGACCGAACTGGTCGTGCAAAAGACCAGCCCGGTGATGCACCAGATGCTGGGCATCTACCTGCCGCTGATCACGACCAACTGTGCGGTGCTCGGTATCCCCCTGCTCAACGTCAGTCTCCGACACAACTTTCTTGAATCCCTGTTGTTCGGCTTTGGCAGTTCCGCAGGTTTCACCCTGGCGCTGATACTTTTTGCCGGGCTGCGCGAGCGCCTTGATGGTGCTGATGTTCCGGTCAATTTCCGCGGGACCGCCATCGGTTTTGTGACCGCCGGGCTGATGAGCCTGGCTTTCATGGGCTTTGCCGGACTGGACAAGTTCAAGTAATGCTCTCCGCAATCC
>CANJXH010000035.1 GCA_947478755.1 Betaproteobacteria bacterium
ACAACCGGGATTGCGGTTTCGGGAATGCGAATGGACATTTTGTCTCCTCCTGTTTTCCGCAATCTTAAAACATTTGTTGCAAAAAAATGGCGGTACCGGGCATAAAAAAGGCCGCACATCGTGCGGCCTTTTCCCCGTTGCTTCGTCCTGCTTACAGCCCGGCGTCAGCCCGAAGCACGGCAGCCTTGTCGGTCGCTTCCCACGTGAAGTCAGCATCTTCGCGGCCAAAATGGCCGTAGGCAGCGGTCTTCTTGTAGATCGGACGCAACAGGTCAAGCATCTGCACGATGCCCTTGGGACGCAAATCGAAATGCTTTTTCACCAGTTCCGCGATCTTTTCGTCCGATACCTTGCCGGTGCCCTGCGTGGTGACCCAGACACTTGTCGGCTGCGCAACGCCGATCGCGTAGGAGATCTGCACCTGGCACTTGCTGGCAAGGCCGGCCGCGACGATGTTCTTCGCCACGTAGCGCGCAGCATAGGCTGCCGAACGATCGACCTTCGACGGATCCTTGCCGGAAAAAGCACCGCCGCCGTGGGGTGCCGCGCCGCCGTAGGTGTCGACGATGATCTTGCGACCGGTGAGGCCGCAGTCGCCCTGCGGTCCGCCGATGACAAAACGGCCGGTCGGGTTGACGAAATACTTGATCTCGCCCTTGATCAGTTCCTTGGGCAAGACCGGCTTGATGATTTCCTCGATCACTGCTTCGATGAAGGCCGGCTTCATCGCTGCACCGTCACTCATCTCGGGGGCGTGCTGGCTGGAGAGCACCACAGCATCGATTGCATCCGGCTTGCCGTCCTTGTAACGGATGGTGACCTGCGACTTGGCATCGGGGCGCAGCCAGGGCAACTTGCCGTTCTTGCGCAACTGCGCTTGACGTTCGACGAGGCGATGCGACAGGTAGATCGGCAGCGGCATCAGCACCGGTGTTTCGTCGCAGGCGTAGCCGAACATCAGGCCCTGATCGCCGGCACCCTGATTGAGGTAGTCGTCGCTGGCGCGATCGACGCCCTGGGCGATGTCGTTCGACTGCTTGTCGTAGGCAACGAGCACGGCACAACCCTTGTAGTCGATGCCGTACTCGGTATTGTCGTAGCCGATTTCCTTGATCGTATCGCGCGCGACCTGGATGTAATCAACGTTGGCCTTGGTGGTGATTTCGCCCGCCAGCACCACGAGACCGGTGTTGCACAGGGTTTCGGCCGCAACGCGGGAGAACTTGTCCTGCGTCAGTATGGCATCGAGAATGGCATCGGAAACCTGGTCGGATACCTTGTCGGGGTGGCCTTCGGAAACGGATTCCGAGGTAAAGAAATAATCTGACATGTTGCTGCTCCTTGTATTCCCCAATGCAGGATTTGACCGACGCGAGACTCTTTGGGGAAAACGAGCAGCGACGCTTTAGCGAAATTTGTTTTCAGATAAGGGAACCAGTTGCCCTTGTCATCTCCGCCTCGCAAGTTGTCTATTTAACTCGGCGGAAGGTGATAATCCTACCTTTCCACCGCTTCGGGTGTCAAGCCAAGTTGGCCTTCCTGTTCAGACTGTTGAGCCGTTTTCCCCTGCGCCTGCTGCACGGCATTGGCGCCGTTTTCGGCCAGATTGTCTACCTGCTGTCGCCGCGCAATCGGCGTATCGCCATGCAGAATCTTGCCATTGCGGGCCTGGACTCGCGTGTTTCACCAAGGGAGTCAATGTCCCACTCGGGCCGCACCATGTTCGAGTTGCCCTGGCTCTGGCTACGACCGCAGGCAGAGGTGGTCGCCAAGGTCGTGGAGGTCAGCAACTGGCAGCTGGTTGAAGCCGCACACGCAGCGCAGAAAGGGATCGTGTTCCTCACGCCACACCTCGGCTGCTTCGAGATCACAGCGCAGTACTACGCAGTGCGTGCGCCGATGACAGTGCTGTATCGCAAGCCGAAGCAGACGTGGCTGATGCCTTTGGTCGAACAGGGGCGGGGGGCGAATCTGCGTCTGGCAGCAGCCGACGTGTCCGGCGTGCGCGCACTGATGAAGGCCCTGCGCGCGGGCGAAGCCATCGGCATGCTGCCCGATCAGGTACCGGGCAACGGTGAAGGCGCATGGATACCGTTTTTCGGCAAGCCGGCTTACACCATGACGCTGGCGGCGCGCCTCGCCCAGACCGGCGCCACCGTGCTGTTTGCCTACGCGGAACGCCTGCCGCATGGCACCGGCTACCACCTCAAGCTGTTTCCGTTATCCGATCCGCTGTCCGGCACGCTGGAACAAAACGCCGCAACCATCAATCGCGCACTGGAGACGCTGATTCGGGAATGCCCGGTGCAATACGCGTGGAACTACAACCGCTACAAGGTACCTGCAGGGGCCAATCCACCGTGAGCCGACTCGGGCTGTGTCTGATGTGGCTGCTGCATTGGTTGCCGTTCCGTGTCATCGGCGTATTCGGGGCGATGTTCGGACATTTGCTCTACGCGCTCAACAGCGAGCGCCGCAAAACCACACTGACCAATCTGCGTCTCAGCTTTCCCGACCTTGAAAGTGCAGCACTCGTGTCGCTAGCAAAGCAGCACTTTGTCGTTTTCGCCTGCAGCACCCTGGAGCGCGGCCTGCTCTGGTGGTCATCACCCTCTCGCCTGCAACACCTTGTACGAATCGAAGGCGAAGAACATTTGCACGCGCTCAAGGGGCAGCCGCTGATCCTGCTGGCACCCCACTTCGTTGGCCTCGATGCCGGCTGGACGCGACTGGCGATGGCGCACGACATGGTGACCATGTACGCGCGGATCAAGGATGCCACCTTCGATGCGGCGCTGCGCCACGGTCGCGAGCGCTTCGGCCAGCAGCAGTTGCTGTCGCGACAGGACGGATTGCGTGGCGTCATCGCCGCCATCCGCCGTGGCAAGCCCTTCTACTATCTGCCGGACATGGACTACGGACCGCGCGATGCGGTGTTCGTGCCTTTCTTCGGCGTCGACGCAGCAACCATCACCACGGTGTCGCGCATTGCCCGCTTGGCCGGTGCCAAAGTCCTGATGGTCGTCACCCGACGCCACCGTGATGGTTATGTCGTCACCATTGGCGCGCCATGGCCGGACTTTCCGACTGACGATCTCGTTGCCGACACGCGACGCATGAATGCCGCCATCGAAACAGAAGTGCTCGCTGGCGACAATGCCCAGTATCTGTGGTCGCACAAACGCTTCAAGACGCGTCCGGCGGGAGAAAAAGGGGTTTATTGAGCCCTGTCTCAGCGCATCGCGCCGAACATCAGCGGCTAACATGTCCGGATGTTCCGCAACCCTTCCCTTGACGATATCCGCACCCTGCTGCAAAGCGTGAAAAGCATTGCCGTCGTCGGTTTTTCGCCCAAGCCGCAACGCCCCAGCCATGGCGTCGCCGCGGCGCTGCAAGCGCGCGGCTACCGCATCATTCCGGTACGACCATCAATCCAGGACGGGCTTGGCGAAAAGGCCTATGCCCGCGTCCGCGACCTGCCGGAAGTACCCGACCTGGTTGATGTATTCCGCGAACCAGATGCCGTCGAGGCCATCGTCGACGACTGCATCGCGCTCGGCGTCAAGAATCTCTGGCTGCAGGATGGTGTGATCAACGAGGCAGCCGCCTTGCGTGCCAAGGCAGCCGGCATGACGGTGGTGATGGATCGCTGCACGCTGCGAGACCAGGTGTTGCTGGCATGAAGATCAAATTCACCAAGATGCATGGTCTTGGCAATGACTTTGTCGTGCTTGACGCCATCAACCAGCATTTCGTGCCCGATGCCGCACAGGCGCGCTACCTCGCCGATCGTCACTTTGGCATCGGCTGCGACCAGATCCTGATCGTCGAAAAACCGACCCGGGACGGCGTGGACTTCCGTTACCGCATCTTCAATGCCGATGGCGGTGAGGTCGAACAATGCGGTAATGGCGCACGCTGCTTCGTGCGTTATGTCGTCGATCATCGTCTGACCAACACGCAGGCAGTGCGCGTCGAAACCCGCGCCGGCATCATCTCGCCGCAGCTGGAAAGCAGTGGTGAGGTGACGGTCGACATGGGCGCGCCACGGTTCGCGCCAAATGAAATTCCGTTTGTCAGCGACACGGATGCTGTCGTGCAGCCGCTACGCGTCGGCGATCGCGATGTCGACATCAGCCTTGTCTCGATGGGCAACCCGCATGCCGTTCAGGTGGTGACGGATGTCGACACCGCGCCGGTTGCGACGGATGGTCCCTTGATCGAATCGCATCCGCGCTTCCCGCAACGCGTCAACGCCGGCTTCATGCAGGTGCTGAATCGCCATGCCATCCGGCTTCGCGTCCATGAGCGTGGCGCCGGTGAAACGCTCGCCTGCGGCACCGGCGCCTGTGCTGCCGTGGTCGCCGGCATTCGCCGTGGCTTGCTGGATTCGCCGGTACGCGTCACCACCCGTGGTGGCGAGCTGACCATTGCCTGGAACGGTACGAAAAACGAAGCTGCGCCGGTGATGATGACCGGGCCCGCAACGACAGTCTACGAAGGTGAAATCGAGTTACCCAAGGAGTTATCCCAATGAACGCTGACGACGTAGCAAACTTTCTGCACAACAATCCCGATTTCTTCATCGACCATGCCGAACTGCTGGGCGAGATGAACTTTTCCAACACTCATGGTGCCAGCGCCGTCTCGCTGGTCGAGCGCCAGGTCGGCCTGCTGCGTGACAAGGTGCGTCTATTGGAAGGCAAGCTGGGCGAGCTGATCGGTTTCGGCGAAGAAAACGATGCCATCTCCGAAAAGGTGCATCGCCTTGATGTGGACCTGCAAGGCGCAAAGGATCTCTCAAGGGCGGTCGGCGCCCTGTACAAGCATCTGTCCGGCGCATTCAATGTGCCCTGCGTCGCGGTGCGCCTGTGGGGCATCGCCGCCGGCGACGCCGAAACGGCAGAAGAGTTCCTCCCCGTCTCCGACTCCATCAAGCTCGTGGCCGGCAGCATTCAGCACCCCTACTGCGGCCCGGCTGACAGCCAGGAAGTCGTGGTCTGGTTCGGCGAGCGCGCAACGCCCATCCGTTCAGTTGCGCAGATACCGCTGCGTGAAGAAGGCTTCGGCGGCGCCTGCTTCGGCATGCTGGTGCTGGCCAGTGAAGACGCGCATCGCTTCTACCCGGACATGGGCACGATGTACCTGTCTCGCATCGGCGATCTGGCCGCTGCTGCATTGTTGCGCGTCGTGGGTTGATGGTGACGATGACCGACAGCGCAGCTTCGGTCACGGAGTTTCTTGCCCAGCTTGGCCATCAGCGCCAGGCCAGTGTGCATACGATCGACGCCTATGGCCGTGATCTTCGGAAACTGTTGCAACTCGCCAACACGCTGCCACTGACGCAGTTGCAGAATCAGCAGATCAGCCGCTTCATCATGCAGCTTCATGGCGGCGGCCTCGCGCCGCGATCGATTGCACGCACGCTGTCGTCGTGGCGGGCCTACTACCGCTGGCTGGCGCAGCACGGTGCCATCAGCATCAATCCCTGCGATGGCGTGCGCACGCCGAAGCAGCCGCAATTGCTGCCCAGGGCACTGACGCCAAACCAGACGCAGGCGCTGCTGGATGCCCCTGCCGACGAATTGCCCGAGCTGCGTGACAAGGCGATGTTCGAGTTGTTCTACTCATCCGGGCTGCGGCTTTCGGAACTTGTCAGCCTCGACATTGACAGCAACATCGACCTGCGCGAAGGCGAAGTGCGTGTCACCGGCAAACGCAGCAAGACGCGCGTGGTGCCGGTCGGCAGCAAGGCGCTGGATGCGATCAAGTCCTGGCTGGCGCGGCGTGCCGAGATGGCTGACCAGGACGAGCGCGCCGTCTTTGTCGGCCCACGTGGCCGACGCATTACACCGCGAGCGATCGAGTTGCGCCTGGCACGCTGGGCAAAGCTGAATGGACTTGGCTTGCATGTCACGCCACACATGCTGCGTCACTCTTTTGCGTCGCACGTCCTGCAGTCTTCAGGTGACCTCCGCGCCGTGCAGGAAATGCTCGGCCACGCCAACATCAGCACCACGCAGATTTACACGCATCTCGACTTTCAGCATCTCGCAAAAGTCTACGATTCGGCACACCCCAGGGCGAAACGAAAATAGTTTTCGCACCCCACAGCGCTACCGAGCGAATCCTCGGCAAGCCGCACAAATGCTGCGTTGCAGCGCAAATACTTTGTAATCTAAATGGTTCGAAAATGAACTTTTTTAGGTTAGCCATGCCAAAATTGCGCACCCTGTAAATAAAAGGGAGCAGCAACCCGAATTTCCCGAGAAAAAGGTTCCGGAACCACACGGGAATTTATCTACTTCACTAGGAGAGAAAATTGAAACATCGACATCATCTGATGCTGTTGGCTGCGGCCACTGCATTCGCTGGCTCGGCACTGGCAGCTGTCAGTGCAGACGAAGCAAAGCAACTGGGTGGCGCCACCCTGACACTCTGGGGCGCTGAAAAAGCGGGTAACAAGGACGGCTCGATTCCGGCTTACACCGGTGAGCGTGCTCGCACGACGGTCATCGAGGGTGCCAAGACACCGGGTAACTACAACGACCCGTATGCCAGCGAAAAGCCGCTGTTCTCCATCACGGCACAGAACATGGCGCAGTATGCCTCGACCCTGACCGACGGCCAGATGGCGATGCTCAAGAAATACCCAGGCTTCCGCATGGACGTGTACCCGACGCACCGCACCGCTATCCATGACAAGTTGATGCTCGACCACACGGTCAAGAACGCGACCGCCTGCAAGACCGACAATGACGGCCAGAAACTGACCGGCTGTTATGGTGGCTTCCCCTTCCCGATCCCCAAGACCGGTAACGAAGCCGTCTGGAGCCACATCATGTCGCACCCCGCATTCAACTGGGAAGGCATGATCAACACCTACGTGATCGATGCCTCCGGTCGCCTGATCCTGAATGCCACCTATCACTCGACCCAGACCGCAACCTATCTGGACCCGGCAATGGCCGGCAAGGTCATGCCTGAAGGGTTCCAATACTGGAAGTTGCGTTTCGACGCCAAGGGCCCGGCCCGTCGTATCGGTGAAAACACCATCATCATCGACCCGCTCGATCCGAAAGCCCCCGGCCGTCGTGCATGGAGCTACATCCCCGGTCAGCGTCGTGTGAAGCTGGCACCTGATCTAGCCTACGACACACCGAGTCCGGCTTCCGGCGGCGCATCGACCATGGACGAACAACGTCTGTTCCTCGGCGCTCTCGATCGCTACGACTTCAAGCTGGTCGGCAAGAAGGAAATCTTCATGCAGTACAACGACTACAAGTTGACCGACTACCGTGTCTGTTCAAATGAAAAGTCGCATACCAAGAACTTCATCAACCCGGATTGCGTGCGTTGGGAAAAGCACCGCGCCTGGGTAGTTGAAGCCAAGCTGAAGCCCGGCTTCCGCCACTCGCTGCCCAAACGCGTGCTCTACTTTGACGAAGACACGTGGGCTGCCGGCATTGCCGATTCCTGGGATGCCGCTGGTAGCGTCTATCGCGTCGACAGCTGCACCATGATTCCATGGGGCGACAAGGACAAGGGTCAGATCGGTGGTGACTACACCTTCACCTACGACCTGCAAACCGGCATCGTTTCTTCGACTGGCGGCCTTGGCTTCGCTGGTTCGAACTACCTGTCGGTGCCGTCCACACCGCAAAACCTCTACTCGCCTGAAGCACTGGCGGGCGAAGGCGTTCGCTAAGAAACAACAAGGCGAGACCATCGCCATGCTGCACTGGCGCTAGCGCCAGAGCAAGCCACTCCAACCCCTCTGTGAGGAAACTTGCAGAGGGGTTTTTATTTGCGCAAACGCTTTGGGGCGCCACCACAAAATGGCTACTGCCAATCAATATGGCAAAGACAAAACCATGCGGAAATCCCATGTAATTAGTAAATATTAACGACGACCACCTAGTAACCATTGACAAATAAATAATTAAAACTTGTGGCAGAGTCCGGTTTCGATCGCTTGATCGCCTGCAAAGATGGCTCCGAAATCACACGGTCGCAAACAACTTTTAAAGGAGAGAGAATCTTGAAATATCGCAATCAGATATTGATAGTCGCCGTTGCCACGACATTTGCCGGCTCCGCGCTTGCAGTCAGTGCAGAAGAAGCAAAGCAACTGGGTGGTCCCGTACTCACCGCTTGGGGTGCAGAAAAAGCCGGGAACAAGGACGGCACGATCCCCGCCTACACCGGCGAGCGGCCTGTGATGGCACTGCCGGACCCCAAGCATCCCGACAAGCCTGGTGACCCGTACGCCAACGAAAAGCCGCTGTTCACCATCACTGCGCAAAACATGGACCAGTACGGTGACAAGGTTTCAGAAGGCCAAAAAACCATGCTCAGGAAATTTCCGACTTATCGCATGGACGTGTATCCGACCCACCGGACAACGATCCACGAAAAATACATGCTGGATAACACGTTGAAAAACGCCACCGCCTGCAAAGCAGTAAACGAACAATTGCGACTGGAGGGTTGTTATGGTGGTTTCCCCTTTCCCATTCCAAAAACTGGCAATGAGGCCGTCTGGTCACATATCCTGTCGCACCCCACTCATGTGTGGGATGGACATGTCAATACTTATGTCGTTGACAATGCGGGAAAACTGATATTGCAGGCTAGTTACCACACTGTCCAAGAAGCGACCTACCTTGATCCTGCCACGGCAGGACAGCAGATGAATCCCAATGGTTTCTACTGGAAGCTGCGATTTGATGCGCTGGGCCCGGCACGCCGGATTGGCGAAAAGACCATCATCCTCGACCCGCTCGATCCGCGTGAACCCGGTCGTCGGGCATGGACCTACATTCCGGGACAGCGCCGCGTAAAGCTGGCGCCAGATCTGGCGTATGACACCCCCAGCCCGGCAGCGGGTGGTTCGGCAACGATGGATGAACAACGTGTATTCCTTGGTGCGCAGGATCGCTACGACATGAAGCTGCTGGGCAAGAAGGAAATGTTCATTCCCTACAACAACAACAAGATGCTTGACCCAAACAAGTGCCCGGACGCCGTGAGCCATACAAAACTGCACATGAATCCTGACTGCATGCGCTGGGAGCTGCACCGCACCTGGGTAGTAGAAGCCAAGGTTAAGGCCGGCATCCGCCACAACATTCCGAGAAAGATGATGTATTTCGACGAGGACAACTGGTCGTCAGGAATCTCGGATAACTGGGATGCCGCTGGCAAGATATATCACGTCGATGTTTTCCCGATGTTCGTATTCTTCAATCTTCCTGCGGGACAAAATGGAGGTGATGGCGGAGTGTTCTACGACATGTCAACAGGCGTTTATTCGACGACGCTTGGGCTCGGCAATCCGGATGTCGGCATTTATGCACCAGCCAAATCAATCCCCGATAAAAACTACTTCTCGCCCGAAGCCTTGGCAGGTGAAGGCATTCGTTAATTTGTAACCATCACCGTCAGCGCGCCATTGCTAGCGCCTGACAGGAGCCCGTCTCCTCACTGCCCCCGTCCGTGTTCATGTGCACCGACGGGGGCTTTTTTATGTGCGCTTGTCGATGACAGTATTGCGCTGCTTGAGCAGATGATGGATGTAGTACAGATTCGCCACACCGCCTGCAACAGTCGCAACACCGAGCGCGAGCCACACCGGAGAATGGAAGTATGGGCCGAAATACAGCGTCGCCGGCCAATAGAAAATCGGCATCATCAAGTACCCGCACCACGCCAGCATCGACTGCCCGGCGGCAGATTTGCGTTGCGCCATCAATGCAAAGTTGAAGGGGCTGCACCAGAAGATGGTCACGCCAAAGATGATCAGGAACAACTCGTCATCCATCGTGCTCTTCACCGTGAGCCAGGCGACGGTGCACAGCACCATGCCGAACAACACGGCGGCGGTGAAGCGGCCTTGCGTTGTCTCCGGTGCCAGCTCTTGGCGCCCGTGGCGCAACAGCAGGATGAGAAAGGTCAGCTCCATGCAGACCGTCACACAGAGGCCGTACCACCAGAGGTGCGGAAACCAGTGGTCGTATTCGCCAAACCACTTGCCGTGCATCAGCACGAAGGTGCCATCGTGCGGCAGAAAAAAGAACAGGCTGCCAACCGGCATGGTGTAGATCCGGTGGCGAAACCCCAGCCGCAGGTTTTCGATCCACATGATGTAGTTGCCGATCAGCGCACCACCACACAGCAGCAGTACCGGCACAGTATGTTGATCAACGGCATCAAAGACCTGTTGCGGAAGGTACATGGCGTTCCCCTTTCTACCGTTGATGTTTTTGGCTGTCGTCAGCCAAGGCCCAGTGTCTGCCCGCCATCAACCACCACTACCTGGCCGGTGATGTGGCGTGCAGCAGCAGAGGCGAGGAACAGTATCGTCGCCGCCACATCCTCCGCTTCGCCCAGGCGCTTCAGCGCCGTCTGCGCGATGGCGGCATCAAGCAGCTGCTGGTCCGACACCAGCACGCGGATCATGTCGGTACGCGTGGTGCCGGGCGACACCACATTGACGCGAATGTTCTTGTCGCCCCATTCCACTGCCAACTGTCTGGCGAGGTGGTTCACCGCCGCCTTCGAGATCGCATAGACGCCGGAGTTGGCGACGGCAAGCTGGCTGGCTATTGATGACACCATCACCACCGAGCCACCGCCATTGGCCGCCATCTGCGGCAAGACTAGTTTTGCCAGATGCAGGCTGCCGGTGAGGTTGGTATCCATTACCTTTTGCCAGGTGTCGTCTGCCGTTTCGTGCAGCGGTGCGAACACCGGGTTGATCGCCGCATTCAGCACCAGCACGTCGATGCGGCCATGGGCCTTGAGCGTCTCTTCCACCATCCGCTGCCGGTCTTCCGCGCTGCCGATGTGGCAGGGGATAGCCGTGGCCTGCAGGCCTTCGGCGACCAGCTGATCGCGCACCTTCTCGCAGGCCTCGGCCTTGCGCGAGGAGATGACCACCTTCGCGCCAGCCTGTGCCATGAGCCGGGTCGTGGCAAGGCCGATGCCGCGAGTGGAACCGGTGATCAATGCGACTTTGTTGGCGAGTGAAAAAAGCGATTGCGTCATGCTGCGTTCCCGAATGTGGTGTGGAGATCGGCCGCTATTGGAACACGATCGGCGCGATCGCCACCAGCTTGCGACTGCGCAGCAACCACTCGCCGGCCAACTTGGCGTAGGTGTCATCGTAGTAGCCGAACAAGCGCAACACCTTGCCGTCGTCGGTCATCGCCTCGACATGCAGATGCGAGGTGCCACTGGCCGCATTGCCCGAGAAGCTGTGAAGCAGATGATTGCAGTTCAGATGGATCATGAACTTTGCCTTGCCGCCTTCACCCATGAAAAGCTGCCGCAGCGCCGCCCGGCCATTGGCGGCCGGCATGCCGATGATTGACTCGTCGAAAGAGCCGTCCTCGGTAAACAAGCCTTCGATCTTGTCGTATTGCGCGGTGTCGCAGAAAAATGCGTAGCGCGCCACGAGTTCCTGGATATCCAGACGGTCTTCAACGGGAACCTTGCTCATTGTCTTCCTCCTTGTCGTCATGTGAAGTGGCGGCCTTGCGTTGGTCGCCGGTCGTCATTTTGCGGCCATTCTGCTGCCAATCTGTTGCCAAACGCACCCGGCCTGGCGCTGCCTTACAGAAACGCCTGGTAGCGCGCAATGTAGCCGGCAAAGCGCTCGTTGACCTGCGCTGGCGTTACGCCGTATTCCGCCAATGTGAACCGGCCTGGCGGGCGGCCGCGCCGGGCATCCTTGTCCAGCCAGGCCTGCACGTTGCGGCGGCTGGTCTCGGTAAACGACATGCCGAGAAACCGGTAGATCGTCGCCAGCAAGGCCATCTCGTTGCCGATGACATCCTCGAAGCGCACATCCAGCACCTTCTCGGCCGGGTGCTGTGCGCGCCATTGCAAATGGTATTGGCTGGTCTCCCCGAAACCGTACAGCACGTGTTCGGCAGTGGCGTGGGAATAATCCGTGTCGTTGTACAACTGGCGTGTGCCGCTGACAGTGGCGCAGGACGAGGCGACGATCTTTTCCGGATGACGATGGGTGACGATGAAGTCGGTGCCCTTGAACACGTCGTCGAACACGCCTTCGCGCCCCAGCGTCGTCGGCGTCTTGAGAATCCAGCGCCGCTTCTGGCCGCGAAAATACTGCCACTGCATGTATTGCAGGATGCGGCGAACGTCATTGAAGCCCTGGTGCGGATCGCAACGCAGGCACCACTCGATGTAGCTGGGCACCTCAAGAAAGGCCACATGCCAGTACGGGCTGCTGAAGCTGGCGTCGAGCAGGAAGGTTTCTTCCTCGGCTTCGTCCCAATACATCGGATGTGCCTCATGTGCCTGCGACGAGCGGGTCTTGAACCAGTCGAGAAACTCGCGCGCCAGTGCCTCGCGCGGATCGGGGGCCGGGTCGGGGTCTACCGCCGGACCATCATCAACGCGCGCGAAGTTGAACACTTGCCAGAACTTCATCGCATTGAAGTCACCGGTCGCGGCCAGCAGCCGATGCAGTTTGGTCGAGCCGGTGCGGGGTAAGCTGGTGATGAAGACCGGCGGCAGGATCTCCTCATCCAGAATCTCGGGATGACGGGCAATGTCGCGCTGCATGCGCAGACGATTGACGAGCAGCCTGAGCAGCGCCAGCCGATAGCGGGTTTCGTTTTCCGCCGTCAGGCCGGCTTCGTTGTTGATCGCGGTGACGAGTATGTTCAGACCTTCGGCGAACTCCATGCTGCCGAAGTCATTGAGGCCGCTTTCCAGTTGCGCGTCTTGCAGCAAGCCAATTGCAGACAGCATGAGTGAACTCCTCCCAAGATGTTTTATTGGCATTATCCACGCATCTCGCACTGATCACCTGTGCGGCAGCGAGTGGGAGGCGAGCACAAAAAAACGCGCCAATCTCTCGAATGGCGCGTTGTCGCGTGGGATTCTGGTCAGACCCGAACAGAGGAAAAAGAATTATCAGCGGGATAACAGCACCCGATCAATAACTACCTCGCCACTGCCGCCAGCACTTTAACGGGTGTCGCAGAGCATCGAAACACCGGTAGGACTGGCACGTGCCCGGCCAACTGCGTCCATGTCCATCAAGCGATTTCCCCAACGTTACCGGGCGATAGCTTCTGCCCGTTTTTGACCAGCCGATTCTGGTTGAACTGTTCTCTTGCAAGTTGCTTGGCAAGCGCCAGAACCTTTCGCGCCTCCATCTTTGCCAGCGCCAGTGCGTCCGTCGCCGCGCTCTTGGCGACTCGTAGCGTTTCTTCGGCCGTTTCACGCAGCTCGGCAGGACTGGCCTCGTGATTGGCCAATCCCGCCAGCGTTGCCACTGCCAACGCCTTGCTGACAATGGCTTCCGCCGCCAATACCGCCTCAGCCGCTTTGGCTGCCTGTACCGTCAGCAACTCTGCCGCACTCGCAGCGTCGGTGTCTGGTGAACCGAAGGCACTCAGGTCCAAATCTCCCAACCCCCGTTGATTCGTCATCCCATATTCCCTCTTTTAAAATGGGCCCAGTTGTACCGAAATTGGCTGTACTGAGTCCCATTGTGCAGACTATTGATTGCATGCTTACCCGTCTGTGCGATACCGAACATTGGAGACCGATGCGGGATCTTTGGCGCTGCGGATAGGGGAAACGACACAACAAACACGGCTCCCATCGCTGGGAGCCGTTTTATTTGATGGTGGGCCCGGTCGGACTTGAACCGACGACCAAAGGATTATGAGTCCTCTGCTCTAACCAACTGAGCTACAGGCCCCCCGGGCGCCTGCACGGCCAATGCCGTACAAGCGAGTGCGCCGCGTTGGACATCCAACGCGGCGCAAACTTCTTGCTCAGGTTTCCGAGTCGAGGAAACTGCGCAGTTTTTCGGAACGCGTCGGGTGACGCAGTTTGCGCAAGGCCTTGGCTTCGATCTGGCGGATGCGTTCGCGTGTGACGTCGAACTGCTTGCCGACTTCTTCAAGCGTATGGTCGGTGTTCATCTCGATGCCGAAGCGCATGCGCAGTACCTTGGCTTCGCGCGGGGTCAGGCTGTCCAGCACGTCCTTGGTGATCTCGCGCAGCGAGGCGAACAGCGCCGCATCGGCCGGGGCCAGGGTGGCACCGTCTTCGATGAAGTCGCCGAGGTGCGAATCGTCGTCATCGCCCCCCGGTGTTTCCATGGAAATCGGTTCTTTGGCGATTTTCAGGATTTTGTGGATCTTGTCTTCCGGCATTTCCATCTTGATCGCGAGCGTCGCGGGGTCGGGCTCGGCGCCGGTCTCCTGCAAGATCTGGCGGCTGATGCGATTCATCTTGTTGATGGTCTCGATCATGTGCACCGGGATGCGGATGGTACGTGCCTGGTCGGCGATCGATCGCGTGATGGCCTGGCGAATCCACCACGTGGCGTAGGTGGAGAACTTGTAGCCGCGGCGATATTCGAATTTGTCCACCGCCTTCATCAGGCCAATGTTGCCTTCCTGGATAAGGTCGAGGAACTGCAGGCCACGGTTGGTGTACTTCTTGGCGATGGAGATCACGAGGCGCAAGTTGGCCTCGGTCATTTCGCGCTTGGCGCGGCGCGCCTTGGCTTCGCCGGTGGACATCTGCTTGTTGATATCCTTGAGCTCCTTCAGCGGCAGGCCGATGCGGGTTTCGAGGTCGATCAGCTTCTGCTGCTGTTCAAGGATGTTGGGCGCAACACGCATCAGGGCGGCACTGTAGGGCTTGTTGGCCTGCACTTCGTGCTTGAGCCATTCGAGGTTGGTCTCGTTGCCGGGGAACACCTTGATGAAGTGCACGCGCGGCATGTGCGATTTGTCGACGCACAGTTGCAGGATCTTGCGTTCGTGGCCACGTGCCGCTTCGACCATGCCACGCACCGAGTCGCACAGGCGCTCGATGGTCTTGGCGGTGAAGCGGATGTTCATCAGCTCTTCGCTGATCTGCTTTTGCAGCTTGAGGTAGCCCTTGTCCTGCGAGCCCTTCTTGGTCAGCGCGGTGTAGAGCTTGCCGGCCAGGCCGTGGATGATGGCAAAACGCTCGAGGCCTTCTTCCTTCAGCTTGGCCAGCGATGCGGCGGCAGCGGCAGTGGCGGCGGCGCCTTCGTCGTCTTCGGCTTCTTCTTCGATCTCGAGTTCGGCGGCGCTTTCTGCGGCAGCGGCGGCGAGCTCTTCTTCGGTGGCGTTGGGGTCGACCAGGCCGTCGATCACTTCGTCGATGCGAATTTCGTCGCGTGCCACACGGCCGGCCAGATCCAGAATCTCGCCGATGGTGGTGGGGCAGGCGGAGATGGCGATCACCATGTGCTTCAGGCCATCTTCAATCCGCTTGGCGATTTCAATTTCGCCTTCACGTGTCAGCAGCTCGACGGTGCCCATCTCGCGCATGTACATGCGCACCGGGTCCGTGGTGCGGCCGAATTCGGAATCGACGGTGGAGAGCGCCTGCTCGGCCTGCTCTTCCACTTCTTCGGCATCCACCGGTGCGGCGGCGGCTTCGGTGAGCATGAGCTCTTCGCCGGCCGGGGCTTCATCGAAGACCTGGATGGCCATGTCGTTGAAGGTGGTGATGATGGCTTCGATCTGCTCGGCGTCGACCATGTCGTCCGGCAGGTGGTCGTTGATTTCGGCGTAGGTGAGGTAGCCGCGTTCCTTGCCCAGCGCGATGAGGGTCTTCAGGCGAACACGACGTGCCTCGACATCCAGCGGCTGCGGTGCGGCGGGCGCGATCTGGCCCTTTTTCTTGCCCTTGGCCTGGACCACGGCCTTGGCAATCTCGGCGGGGCTGGCGGGTGCAGCAGCGTCGGCCTGCTTGCTGCCCTTTTTGCCTGCTGCTGCGGGAGCAGCGGCAGCCTGTTTGGCGGCTTCCTTCGCGGCCTTGGCTGCAGCGGCGGCAGCCTGTTTGGCGGCCTTTTCAACGGCGGCCCTGGCCTTGGCTTCTTCTTTCGGCGAAAGCTTGATGTTGACCTTGGGCAGCGGTTTGGCGGGGATGCGGAGAAGCGGTTTTTTTGCGGGTTGCGGTGCAGCTTTGGCGACGGACTTTGGTGCAGGTTTCGATTTGTTCACTGGTGCAGGTACGTGTTTGGCCGCAACCGTTTTTTTGGCAACGGGCTTGGCTGGTTTGGTGGAGGGTTTGGTGTTTGCTTTTGCTGCAGGTTTGGCAGCCGGTTTCGGCTTGGCAACCGGCTTTGCTGGTTTGGCTGGCTTGGCCGATTTGACTGGTTTGGCTGGTTTGACCTTGGCCGCGGGTTTTGCCTTGACCACGACCTTTGGCTTGGCCACCGGTTTCGCCTTTACCACTTTCTTGGCGGCGGGGGCGGGCCGGGCGACCACCTTGGCTTTGCTTTTTGCGCTGCTGCCGCGGTTGCTTGTGGCTTTTGCTTTGGCTGGTTTTGCAGGTTGCTTAGGCATGGCTGTCCTCGTTTTACGTGGAGATCGCGCGGCTAAAAGAGTAGTGGCAGTAGTAGCCCCGGTGTGGCCCAATCGACAATGACCCAATAGACGAATTCACTGTCGGCAAAAGGCTGGGGGCCGAGGATTATACTCGCGCCGCCTCCCGTTTCGCCCCCTTTGCGGCATTCGCAGTCCGGATAAACAACGGGTTCCGGCATGAACGGCGTGGTGACGCTGTCAATTTTCGGCCGGGCGACGGGCTACTCGGGGGCAGAGGTTTTGGCGGTCTTGCGGGCCAGAAGTTCCCGCCATTCTTCGGGGCTGAGGTCTTTTTTGCGGGCGTCGATCTCGCTCTTCACGCTGCGCACCCGCAGCCGCTCGATGGCGTCGGTCAGCACTAGCTCAAGCGTCGCCAGGTCCGGCTCTTCCAGCGTGAGTTCCGAGAGCACCTGCGCGACGATGGTTTCGCAGGGCTGGCCGCGGAAGGTTTCGAGCATCTGCCCGGCACCGCCGACGGGCTGGCCGTGCTCAACCATGTTGGCGATCACGCTGAGCGCCTGGGTTTCTTCCTGATCTTCGGCAAGGCGTTCCAGCGGTATGCGCACCGCCCATTCCGGACGCTGCAGGATGACCTGCAACAAGGTGTGTTCCAGCGGACGCGTGGTGACACGGCCACGCGGGGCAAATGCGGGGCGGCCGCGTGCCAGTGGCTTCAGGCCGCATTGGGCTTCGACCTCAGCCTGCGAGAGCTGGGCGAGGGTGGCGATCTCCTTGGTGAGCTGCACCCGCAGCACGGGTGCAGCGACCTTCTGCAGCAGGGGCTTGGCTTCCTGCACCAGCTGGGCGCGGCCTTCGGCATTGGTGAGGCTGATGTCCTTGCGGATTTCACGCACCAGATATTCGGAAAGGCGCGTCGCGTTGCCAACCAGACGCTGAAAGTCCTCCTTGCCGTTTTCGCGGATGAATTCGTCCGGGTCCTGGTTGCCGGGCATCTGCAAGATCTCGACGCTCTTGCCGTCGACCAAGTGCTCGAGGCTGTTTTCCATGGCGCGACGCGCAGCGCGATCGCCGGCGCTGTCGCGGTCGAAACAGAAGATCACGCGATTGGCCTGCTTCAGCAGCTTTTGCACGTGCATGCCGGTGGTAGCGGTGCCGAGCGAGGCGACGACGTTCTCGACACCAAGCTGGGCGAGGCCGACGACATCCATATAGCCTTCAACGACGATCACGGTGTCGGCATCGTGAATGGACTTGCGCGCCTGGCTGAGGCCGTAGAGCTCGCGGCCTTTTTCGAAGATCGGCGTTTCGGGCGAGTTGAGGTATTTGGGTTCGCCGTCACCGATGACGCGGCCGCCGAAGCCGATGACATTGCCGCGCTGGTCGAGGATGGGGAACATGATGCGGTCGCGAAAGCGATCGTAACGACGGCCCTGCTCATTGACGATGATGAGGCCGCATTCAGCCAGCGCCTGGTCATCGTAATTGGGGAATACCTGCTGCAGGCCCTGCCAGTCGTCCGGGGCGTAGCCCATGCCGAAGCGCGAGGCGATCTCGCCGCTGAGGCCGCGGCCCTTGAGGTAGTCGATGGCCTTGGGCGACTGCTTGAGTTGATCGCGATAGAACTTGGTCGCACGCGCCATCAGCTCAGTGAGCGGCGCTTTCTTCGCAGCGCTTTCCGCGTGGCGCTCGGGCGCATCACGCGGTACCGTCATGCCCATGTTGGAGGCCAGCTCTTCGACCGCATCAATAAAGCCAAGACCGGCGTATTGCATGACAAAACTGATCGCGCTGCCATGCGCGCCGCAGCCGAAGCAGTGATAGAACTGCTTCGATGCGCTCACCGTGAACGACGGTGTTTTCTCGGAATGGAAGGGGCAGCAGGCGCTGTAGTTGGCGCCGGCTTTCCTGAGCGGGACATAGCGCTCAACGACGTCGACAATGTCGACGCGGGACAGGAGTTCCTGGATAAAGCTTTCTGGGATCACGGGGAGATTATGCCCTCCAAGTCAATTGCCGGGCCGTCCCAAAATTGACTTGGGCCCCTCGGTGGTGGCTCAGGACTTTGGCCTGAGCCGGGGCACTAATTACTTAGTTTTGCCTTGACCAGTTTCGACACTTCGCCCATGTCGGCGCGGCCGGCGACCAGCGGCTTGACCAACGCAATCACCTTGCCCATTTCTGACGGTGCCTTGGCGCCGGAGTCGGCGACTGCCTTGACCACGATCGCTTCCACTTCAGCGGCTGAAAGCGCTTGCGGCATGTAGGCCGAGAGCACGTCAACTTCGAATTTCTCGGCAGCGACCAGATCATCGCGCTTGGCCGCTTCGTACTGGGTGATCGAGTCCTTGCGCTGCTTGAGCATCTTTTCGATGATGGCGACGACGGCAGCATCATCCAGCTCGATACGCTCGTCGACTTCCTTCTGCTTCATCGCGGCCAGCAGGAGGCGAATGGCGCCAAGACGCGCGCTGTCCTTGGCCCGCATGGCGTTCTTCATGTCTTCGTTGATGCGCAGCTTTAGATTCATGGTATTCACCGCAAGACGCCAGGTGCGCCAGGAAAAACAAATCTGAAAATACAAAAAACGAAACCCTGAACCAAGGGCCCAGGGTCATCTGCTTTACTGCCTTGCCTTGGCGCGCTTGGCGCCCTGGCGGTTACAGCTTTAATACATCTTCGGCGGCAACATCTGGCTGCGGATGCGCTTGTGATGGCGCTTCACGGCAGCAGCGGCCTTGCGCTTGCGCTCGCTGGTGGGCTTCTCGTAGAACTCGCGCGAACGCAGTTCAGTCAGGAGACCGGTTTTTTCGATGGCACGTTTGAAACGACGGATCGCAACTTCGAACGGCTCGTTTTCTTTTAGACGGATACCAGGCATTGCTAAGACCTTTAGAAGGGCGCTTGACGCGGAAAGGCGGGCATTGTATCGGCTTTTGCCTTGATGTCAAAGTAAAATTCGCCCCATGCTCATCCTTGGCGTTGAATCTTCCTGCGACGAAACCGGTGTCGCCTTGTACGACACATCTTTGGGCCTGCTGGACCACGCCATCCACTCCCAGATCGACATGCACGAAGCCTATGGCGGCGTGGTGCCGGAGCTGGCGTCGCGCGACCATATCCGTCGTCTGATTCCGCTGCTGGATCAGGTACTGACCCGCGCCGGACGGGACAAGCGCCAGATAGACGCCATCGCCTACACGGCAGGCCCGGGGCTGGCCGGGGCGTTGTTAGTAGGCGCAAGCTTTGCAGAAGCGCTTGCCGTGGCTTTGAATGTGCCGACAGTACCGGTACACCATCTGGAAGGCCACCTGCTGTCGCCCTTGCTGGCGGAGGATGC
>CANJXH010000036.1 GCA_947478755.1 Betaproteobacteria bacterium
GAAAGGGATTTTTCCTTGCCGTCGATCCAGTAGCGTAGCCGCCAATACTTGCGGCCATCGTAATAGACCCACAGATACAGACCTCCGCCATCGTGCAGTTTGCGGATGGCTTTGTCAGCACTGGTGGCGTTGACGCATTCCTTGACAGTCAAGAGATTCAAACTCGCGGCCATCGTGGTAACTCCCGTTATACGGTTTTAGTTACCACGATTATTACCACGTTTTTACCACGGTTTCAAGCGGACATCGTCAAACCGCGTTGGACAACTGAAAGTGCATAAACCCTGTATTCATGCGGTTTAACTGGATTCCATTGGACTTTGCCAGACGATATTGGACATCGTTCTGGCGGAGGCGGTGAGATTCGAACTCACGAACGCCTTGCGACGTTGCCAGTTTTCAAGACTGGTGCATTCAACCGCTCTGCCACACCTCCCGAACCGGCGCGCATTTTCGCATATTTGGCGGCATTGTCTGCCATGAAGATGAATATGCGCGGTAAACAGGGGGCTGCCTGCTTTGTCTCGTTTGCCCGCTGCGAAGCAGTAAATTGACTATCATTGCGGAACGAAAACGTGCCAAGAAAAGTGGTTTTCGTTGTGATCTGAAGACATACCAAAAAACAACCAATCCATTCGTCACCAGAGGAAAAGATACATGCCAGCCACTAAAGCCTATGCTGCACAGTCGGCCGAATCGCCGATTGCTCCCTTTGAAATCAACCGCCGCGAGCCCGGCCTGCATGACGTGCTGTTCGAAGTCATCTTTTGCGGCATCTGCCATACCGACATTCACATGTCGCGCGGCCACATCCCCGGCTGCATGTTCCCGATGGTGCCGGGACATGAGGTCGTCGGCAAGGTTACCCAGGTCGGCAGTGCCGTCACCCGGCACAAGGTAGGTGACATTGTTGGCGTCGGGTGCATGGTGGACTCCTGTCGCACCTGCTGCGAATGCCAGGCAGGCGAAGAGCATTTCTGCGAGGCCGGCATGGTCGGCACCTACAACGCACTGGAACGTGACGGCAAGACGCCGACTTTTGGCGGCTACTCCAAGCGCATGACGGTCGACGAAAACTTTGTGCTCAAGATTTCCACTAAGCTTGACCCGGCGGCGGCTGCCCCCTTGCTGTGCGCGGGCATCACCACCTATTCGCCCCTCAAGCACTGGAAGGTCGGCAAGGGCAGCAAGGTCGGCGTGATTGGCCTTGGCGGACTTGGCCATATGGCGGTAAAACTTGCGGCCGCCATGGGTGCGGACGTCACCGTGTTGTCCACTTCGGATGGCAAGCGCGCGGACGCCGCACGGCTGGGCGCCAAAAATTTCGCGGTGACCAAGGATCCGGAAACCTTCGGCCGGTTGGCGAACCATTTTGACCTGATCATCAGCACGGTTTCAGGCGGCATCAACTATGACGCCTATGTCAGCCTGCTCAAGCGCGATGGCACGCTGGTGATGCTGGGTGTGCCTGATGGCCCGATGGAGGTGAATGTCTTCGGCCTGCTGATGAAGCGCAAGAGCGTCTCGGCTTCGCTGATCGGTGGCATTCGTGAAACACAGGAAATGCTCGATTTCTGCGCCGAGCATGGCATCGTGTCGGATATTGAAATGATCGCGATCGACAAGGTCAATGAGGCTTACGAGCGAATCCTCAAGAGCGATGTTCGCTATCGGTTCGTGATCGACATGGCAACTCTGAATTGATGCGCGCCTGAAAGCCGTGGTCCGCGCCGGATCGGCTGCCAGAACGGAATCGATGCCTGATCCGGCGTCTTACAATGCGCCTACTTTTGCAAGACCGACTGATCATTCATGGCTACCGTCGAATTTGCTGCAGCGATACAACGTCATGTCGCCTGCCCCATTCAGCAGGTAACGGCTCCTACCGTGCGCCGGGCACTAGCCGCGGCCTTGCTGGGCCGCGATGAACTGCGCGGCTATATCCTTGATGACCAAGGTCGCCTGCGCAAGCACGTCGCAATTTTTGTCGATGGCGCAATGATCCGCGATCGCCGCAACCTGGGCGATCCTGTCGCGGATGGCAGCGAAGTGTTCGTGGTTCAGGCGCTGTCCGGCGGTTGAACCACGCTGTGAGTTGGCCACCTGCAGTGTTGCCCGTGGCGGTGGTAGTTTGGGTGATGCTGTTGCGATTAGTCAATGTTGTGTCGTTTCCTGGAGGAGTCGAATATGGACAAAGGTAATGCGATTCTGCTTGCCACACGCAAGGGCCTGTTCGAGTTCAGGCGCCGCGCCACCGCCGATTGGGTCGCGGGTCCGATTGACTTCATCGGTGACCCCGTCAGCATGGTACTGCGCGACCCGCGCGACGGAACAAGCTACGCGGCGCTGAACCTGGGGCATTTTGGTGTCAAGTTGAAGCGTCGCCGCGCAGGGCAAGCGGCTTGGAAGGAGTGCGCCGTACCAGCCTTTCCCAAAATGTCCGACGCCGTTGATGCGCCATCGGTCGAGTTGATATGGGAACTGGTAGCGGGGGGTGCCGATGAACCGGGTGTGCTGTGGGCTGGCACGATACCCGGTGGATTGTTTCGGTCGGGGGATGGTGGCGAGTCTTGGACACTCAACCAGGCCTTGTGGGACAGGCCCGAGCGCAGTCAGTGGTGTGGTGGCGGTTACGACTCGCCGGGCATTCACTCGGTTTGCGTTGATCCCCGTAGCAGCCGGCATGTCACTGTCGGCGTGTCCACGGGTGGCGTGTGGCAAAGCTTTGATGGCGGTGAGAGTTGGGCACTGGGTGGCGGCGGCATGAACGCCGGATATCTCCCCGCCAGCCGGGCGGATGATCCGGGCATGCAGGACGTGCATCGACTGGTGCAATGCGAGGCAGCGCCGGACATCCTGTGGGTACAGCACCACTGCGGCATGTATCGGTCTACCGACGGCGCCGCCAGCTGGCAGGAAATCACGATGGCTCGCCCATCAAATTTCGGCTTTGCCGTGGCCGTTCATCCGCGCGATCCACAGACCGCATGGTTTGTTCCGGCTGTCAGGGACAACTGCCGCATTCCGGTGGATGGCAGGTTTGTCGTGACCCGAACGAAGGACGGCGGCAATTCTTTCGAGGTCTTGAGCGAGGGCTTGCCGCAGGGTCCAGCCTACGATCTTGTCTACCGCCATGGGCTGGCGATAGACGGCAGTGGTGAACGCCTGGCCATGGGTTCGACGACGGGCGGATTCTGGATATCCGAAAATGGCGGCAATTCGTGGCAATGCATTTCCGTCCATCTGCCACCGGCGTATTGCCTGCAGTTTGGGTAGTACGGGCATGGCGACGCCCTATACAATAGCCCTCTCAATAAAAAATCAAACGAGGATGAGGAAGCATGCAAGTCATCAAGCAGGAAGAATTTACCCGGGACGTGCCGCTGGCGGACGAAACCGTTCTGGACCCGTTGCCGAATGTCCCGCACATGAGCGAGAACTTCTGCTATCTGGGCCACGACGCCGAGAGCCACCTGGCGTATTACGGACGCTAGTTACGTTCTACGCCGGGACATCCCGGCGTGGTCGGCGCTGCCAACACCAGAAAACCAGAGGAGCCACATGATTCGACCTGACGATCTGGCGAAATTTCTCGCCTCGGTCCGCGACACCATTGCCAGCGAGCTTCGTCCCGACCTGAAGTCCGACAATAACCGCGCCAAGGCGGACTCGGTGCTGCTGGTGCTCGATCGCCTGATTACCGACATGAACCACGGCGGTGACATTGCTGCCGCACGCCTTGGTACCTGGGAGGACTTGCGCGGTGAGCTACGTACCTTGGGGCTGGATGCCGGCGCAAGCAGTGGCGTTCGCGCCGCTGGCTACCCAGGTGCCGTCAATTACCTGCAGGCCGAAATCGGCGACCTGCAAAACCTGTTCGATTCCGAAGCCGGCTTTGCCAGCCTGAAGGGCAAGCTCGCCTCCGGTGACGGCGCCATGCACGACTGGTTTTCCCGGGCCGTCAATGCCCTGGTCGACCTGACGGTCGCCACCGAAATCGTGTTGCCCGAAGAAAAGGCACAGGCCGGCGGTGCAGTAGCACCGGATGAAACCGATCGCCTGCACAAGGCCCTGAGCGCCTATCTGAAAAAGCGCTACCCCGAACTTCCGGACGATCCGGTTGCCGAGTTCCGCCTGTCGCCCGGCGGTTACGCCAAGCAAACCGGCTTGTTCAAGCTCAAGCCCAATTCGATCTTGCCGACGCGTCTGGTCATGCGCCTCGACATGGCGGTCAGCATCACCACGACCTCGGTGAAGGATGAATACCCCGTCATCCACCGCGCCTTCGACATGGGCTTGCCGGTGCCGCGTCCCGTACTGCTGGAAGAAGACAAGGCAGCACTGGGTGGCCGGTTCATGCTGATGACCGAAGTCGAGGATTCAGCGCCCTCCGGCCCGTATTTTCCGGAAGAAAGAAAGCCCGGGCAGCTGAAGCTGGGCCCTGAATTCGGCAAGGAAGTAGCCCGCACGCTGGCGAAGTTGCACAGCGGCAGCCGCACCTCGGCCAGCAGTGCCGTACCGGACTACCAGAAGGTGGTGGCAGACTCGCACGCCGCCTGGCAGAAGATCGAGAAGAGTCCTTTTTCGGTCGGGACCGAGATGGGGTACGCCTGGCTGCTGAGCCACCCATTGGGTAGCGACCGTCCGTGGTGCACCGTGCATGGCGACTTTGGTGCCCACAACATTCTGGTGCGTGATGGCCATCTGTCGGGTTTGATCGACTGGGAACTCGCACACCCCGGCGATCCGGCAGAAGATATCGCGCAGTGCCGCATGATGCTGCTGCCCGGCATCATGGAGTGGAAGGATTTTGTCCGCGAATACATCGCCGCCGGTGGTGACCCCAAGGCCTGCGACGAGCAGTCAGTCGGATATTTCTGCGTCTGGATATATCTGTTTCATCTTTCATTGAACGCCGTCCTGCGCCAGAAATTCCTCGCCGGCGAGCGAACCGACATTCTTGCGGCCAACGTCGTGAGCCACTACCACTCCTTGCTGATCGAGTATCTGGTACGTGCGCTCAAGATTGCGGTCGATGCAAGCAAGGCTTGAACCGAGTGCTGAACTAAGGAAAATCTAACATGGCCATCACCATTCAATTGCTCAAGCAGCTGCGCCGGGCCGCAGCAAGCATCAACCAGACAACCGACAATCCTGAACACAAGGCCTTGCTGGCCTCTGCCGATCAGGCGCTGAACGAAATGATGTTGCAGGAATCGCCGGCCTTCTACCTGAACTATGTCGAGTCTGGCAAGCAGCTGCTGGCGGAGGGAAACGCAATGGCCAGGAAAAATGGCGTGCCACCGCCTGCGGGCATGCTGTTGCGCAACGACCTGTCCGCCGAGCACTGTATCGCCGCCATCCGCGCCGAAATCGACAAGCTGCATTTCTCGCTGGAGTGGGTCGTGGCGGTGCTTGACGAGGGGCGGTCCGCCGAAGAAAAGGACTACCTCATCCGGCTGTGCGACTGGGAAAGCACGCTCTATGCACACAGCCTGGAGCAGGTGGACAGCGCGGCCGCCAACATGCTGAAGCCGCTGACAAAGGAAGCGTTGCAGGCTTACCTGCAGCAGAAGTTTCCGCAATGGACCAATCTCAAGGTGACGAAGTTCATGCGCCTTGACGGCGGCTTTTCCAAGACCACCATCCTGTTCGAGACTGATGATGCGGTGAATGGACCCCAGTCGCTGGTGACGCGGGCCGAGCAGGCCGCCAACATGCTCGGTTACGAAGGCAGCGACGTGCGGCAGGAGTTCTACATGATCAAGCTGATGCAGCAGGCCGGCTTGCCGATCGCCGACCCGCTGTGGCTTGAGGATGACCAGAGCAAGCTCGGCATGCGTTTCATTGTGTCACGCAAGGCCGTGGGCGGCAGCTATGGCGGCAATTTCGGCAGTGACAAGCCGTTGCCGCCGGAATTGCTGCAAAACATCATGTCGACCTTCATCAAGATGCACAACATCAAGGTCGATCCCGCCGATCCGTTGGCGCAGAAGAGCCATTTGCGCGAATGGCTGCCGCACGTCGGGTCGGTTAAGGATGCCACCCGTCACCTGGTGACCGAGTTCATGCCGCGCCTGATCAAGCTCACTGACCTCAAGGCATCGCCCCAGCTCTTGCGCGGCCTGAAGTGGCTGGAAAAAAATATCCCGGATATCGACGAGGCGCCGACGGTGGTGCATATCGACTTCGCTTTCAACAACCTGATCATCGACGGCAACCAGATCACGGCCGTTCTCGATTGGGAATCCAGCCGTCTCGGTGATCCGGCCGAAGACGTGATCTGGACCCAGTTCAGCCTCAACAGCTATCTGTCGATGCCTGACTTCCTCAAACAGTACGAAGCTGCCACCGGGCGCAAGATGACCGAGTTCCGCCTCGCCTACTACCGTGTCTCCAAGTGCGCGCTGAATGCCATCAGTTGCCTGAGTTCTGCGCGTGCCATCGACAGCAATGACGGCAGCAATTTCAATCTGACCATCCTCGGCTACAAGTACATGTCGATCTTCGGCTCACAATTCAATACCCTGATTGCCGAAGCCGAAAAAGTGCGGGGCCGTTGACCCGAGGCCGGGCAAACATTCAGCAGTTATCACTTCCATTCAAATCCAAGCAAAGGTTCAGCATGCCAACCAATATCCAGATGCTCAAGCAGATCCGCAACGCGGTGAAGACCGTTCACGGTGCCGTGGACGATCCGAACCACAAGATGCAGCTGTCGATCGCCGACATGTTCCTCAACGAAATGATGCTGCAGGACCAGCCGGATTTTTATCTCGACTTTCTCAAGCAGGGAAAGGCGCTGCTGGCCGAGGGTCTGAAGCTGGCAGCTGCACGCGGGCAAAAGCCGGCAACGCCCGCATTGCGCGATGACATCAACGCAACCTCGCGTATCGAAATCATCAATGCCGAGATTGTGGCCTTGAATGAAGCTCTGCTTGCCGTCGTCAAGTCGCTGGACGAAAAGAATTCGCCGGCAGACAAGGAGTATCTGGTTCGTGTATCGACCTGGGAGAACAGCCTCTATCTGCGTCGCCGCGAACAGGTTACTGCAACGGAGCAGGCCAAGGCGCGCGAAATCACGGCCGAATCGCTACAAGCCTATTTGCAGAAAAAATTCCCGGACTGGAAAAACCTCAAGGTCACCAAGTTTGTCCGTCTCGAAGGTGGCATCTCGAAAATGACCATCCTGTTCGAAACGCAGGACGACAAGAACGGCGCCCAGTCACTGGTATTGCGTGCCGACCAGCCGGTAAGCCTGCTGTATTTCGACGGCAGCGACGTGCGGCAGGAGTTCTACGTAATCGCCCTGATGCACAAGCTCGGCATGCCGGTACCCGAGGCCCTGCTGCTGGAAGCGGACGAAAGTCATCTTGGCGCACGTTTCCTCATCACCACCAAGCTGCCGGGCAAGAACTTCTACAGCGGCCTTGCCAGTCTCGGCGGCGACGTCAAACCGCCGCAGGAGTTGATCGACTCTTTCCTTGGCGTGCTTTATCAGATGCACGGCCTCAAGATCGACCCCGCCGACCCGCTGGTGCAAAAGAGTCACCTCAACGAATGGATGCCGCACAAGACCATTCATGAGGCCGCTGTCTACAACGCCAAGGTCTATGTGCCCAAGCTGATCAGCCGCTCCGGCATCAAGGTCACGCCGCAGCTGGAACGGGCCGTGCGCTGGCTCGAAGGCCATGCGCCGGAGTCGGACGATCCGGCCGTGGTGGTGCACGTCGACTACGCCTTCAACAACGTGCTGTTCCACGAAAATCGCGTCTCCGCCGTGCTGGATTGGGAAACCAGCCGCATGGGCGACCCCTGCGATGACATCCTGTGGACGCAGAACAATCTCGGCGTCTACACCATGCCGGAATTCCTCGCCATCTACGAAAAAGCCACCGGTCGCCATATCAGCGAATACCGTATGGCCTATGCCCGTGCCCAGAAATGCGTGCTGAATGTGATCGCCGGGCTGACCGCGCTCGAAGCGATCGACACTGACGACAACTCGCCTTTGCACATGGGCGTGATGGGCCTGAAATACATGCCGCTGTTCGGTGCCGACCTTGGCGACCTGATGGCAGCGGCCGAAGCGGCTAGGGGAAAGTAGGGAAGGCTGTAAAGCGCGGCAGGTCAGCTGGCTGACCTGCCGCCTCATTGGTGACCGTCGTGGCGAACGTCGCGTTCCTCGCGAATGACTTCGCCCTCAATCACCGTGCCGCCATCGCGATCGATGCTGGCATTCTGGTAGGCATCGGCAGGGTTGCCTGCCGCATGGCCCATCTGCTGTTTCATCTGCCGGCGGATGGCGCGGGTTTTCCAGCGCAGTGCAGCGTAGCCGGCGACGCCAAGAATCGGAATGATCAGCAGCAGGGCCAGCGCGAACATGAAACCGAAGGTCAGCAGTATGCCGATGGTGCCAATCGCCAGCGCCGTGCCCAGCACGCTTTTTACCGGGTGAATGCGGTTGCCGATCTGCTGCATCTTGGGTGGTGTTTCCTGTTCGATTCCCATGGGCTCTCTGGTTCGCTGAAAAACGCTGTTTGATGTCACGTTATTGTAGGTGACCGCGCGAATGCCAGCCACGGCGGAACTGTAACCGATGGTGATAGCATTTGCGCCCCTGGTTCGCCAAGCAACTGACACTGAAGCCCGCCATGAAGGAATCGCTCTCCGCCCTGCGCATCGACAAATGGCTTTGGGCTGCGCGCTTTTTCAAGACCCGCAGTGTCGCGGTCGCAGCCATCGACGGCGGCAAGGTGCGGTTGAACGGCGAGCACACCAAGTCGTCGCGCGAGGTCAAGCCGGGCGATGAAGTGGACCTGATGATTGGCGACACACGCTGGGTGGTGCAGGTGCGCGGCATCAATGCCTTGCGCCGTCCGGCACCAGAGGCACGCCTGATGTACGAAGAAACCCCCGACAGCCTTGCCCGCCGCACCCGTGAGGCCGAGATGCGCAAGCTGGCGCCGGCACCGGGCGCCGACCTCAAGGGCCGGCCGACCAAGCGCGCGGGGCGCCTGATCCGCGGCTTCGGGCGCGACTAAGTGTTGCTGGAGCCAAGCTTCAGCGCCGAAACCAATACAGGCTGAAGCACAGCGCCGCACCGACGCCATACAGCATCACGGTGTCGGAAATCAGATAGGGGTACAGCATCAGCGCGATGCCGATGCCGCGTATCAGCCAGTCTTCCAGCTTCTTGCCATAGCGATAGGCCGCCCAGCCGATCAGGCCGAACACCAGCGAACCGAACAGCCAGGCCGGGCTGGGCAGGGTGAAGCCCGACGCCAGACCGCCGGCCTCAAGCGTCTTCAGTTCATCCATCGACGTCCGGCCATGCGACTGATCTGCCAATCATGAAAACCGGCCAGCACCAGGTTGGTAAAGCTGGCGCCGATCAGCGCCATGAACATGTCCGACTGTGTATCCCACGGGTCGCCCTGGGTGCCGAGAAACTCGTCCGCGCCCTGGCCGAGCGCGACCGCAGCACCCCATTCGATCAACTCGTAGCAGGCCGAGATCATCATCGCGACGCATAGCGCAAGGAAGCCCGCCATCCTGCGCCCGCGCACGATGCCAAGGCGGATGAAGATTTCGCGCGCGGCGAGGCAGGGCACCATGCCCTGGAAAAAATGGCCGATGCGGTCGTAGGGGTTGCGCTCGAAATGCCCCACTTCCTGCAGCCAGAAACCGAAAGGCACGCGAGCGTAGGTGTAGGCACCGCCGACGATCAGCACCAGGGCATGCAGCGCGATCAACACCTGCAGCAGCGTCGTCAGCGGCAAGCGGCGATGCGTGGCGACCAGCACCGGCGCGATGATGAACACCGGGGCCGTCTCCATCCACCAGGTTGCGCGGTCATAGGGGTGGAGCGCCGACACCAGCAGCGCAAGCGCGACCAGTGCCAGCAGCGAGAGGGGAAGCGTCGGTGTCGGCGTCGATCTATTCATGCATCAGTCGCCCGTCGCCGCGCCGCCCGGCCATCAGTCGCGCGGGAACGAGGTCTTGTGCCAGCCGTCGTGGCCCAGCCCGTCCTCGAAGGTCATCGGCCGATGCTGGCCCACCTGCGGGTTGGTGCTGGTTTCATACACCCCGTAGCCGACCTTGTCGCCCCAGGTCATGCGACACAGCGTATCGACGCAAGTCACGGCGTGGTGGTAGTAGCAGCCGGCGGGTGCCACCGGGTCGAAGCTCACCTCGAACTTTTCGCCGGTGGTCAGCGTCATCAGCGTCTTGCCGCCGACATTGCTGACGCAATCGTTGGCCATGTAGGCCACGGTGTCGATCTTGTCGGCGTAGATCACCTTGTCACCGCGCACCACCCAGCCGAAGCGGGCGATCTTCTCCGACGACAGCAGCATGGTCACGGCGCAGAAGGAGTTTTCACGATCAAAGGCGCCTACCGACCAGCGGTGGCCCCATACGGCGCTCCAGTCGCGTGCTCCCCAGCCGTGGTCGCGCATGCCGAGGCCGTCGATGTTGAAGGTGCGGCCCTTGGCCTTCACCGTGCCGGTAACGCGCACCGCAACTTCCACATGGTTGGAGTGGATGTCGCCGAGGCCCGGCTTGCCGTCCTTGATGTAGCCATCAATGGCGGGGTGGAAGTCTTCGAGGCGCAGCGTGACGTCGAGGTCCTGTTCCTTTTGCGTCCACACCACCTGTCCATCGTAGTGGCAGGTCAGCGCGCCCTGGCCCGCACCGAAGCCGTTCTTCAGCTTGTCGGCAGCCGTCAGCGGCAGGGTGGCGTTGCGGAAGAAGGATTCGCCGGGCGTGTGCACCGTCGCCCAGATATTGGTTTCGCCGCCGTTATGGTTCGGCTCCTGGCCGATGCGGTAATAGCCGCCGACCGCATTCACCGGGTCCCACCAGATCAGAACCACGCTTTCCTGCCAGGTGGGCTGCTTGCCGGGCGTGTGCGGCAGTTCGTCCGCCGCCGGATATTCATGCATCTTGCCGCCGCCAATTGCTTCCATGTTGTTCTCCTCTTTTATGGTTATGAATCTGAATGCTGACTATCGCTGCCGATGTTAGCAGAGCAACTGCCTTAGCGGAACGGACGCACGCCGATCAGCACGCCGTGCAGGTGCATCGCGAAGTCTCCCCACACCGCCAGGCCAACGAACACCGGCACCAGGGTTCGCCACAAAGCACCGACGGGGTAGCTGCGGCCCTCGGCCTTGTCGCGCCGGCGTGCTGACCGAAAGCAGAACGCTGCCCACAGCAGGAAGCTGCCGAACAGCAGCACGTCGGCCAGCCGGCCGTTGGCCATGAGATGCGCCAGTGCCCAAATCTTGGTCGCCGCCAGCAGCGGGTGGCCGATCCTGGCCTTGATCAGGTTGCCCGGCACATAGGCTGCAATGGCGAGAATGAAGGCCGGTATCGTCAGCAGGGCGACCAGATGGCGCATCCATGTCGGTGAGGCCCACAGCACCACCGGCTCCAGACGTGCCGCGCCAAAACCGGTCACCAGCAGGTAAAAGCCCGCGAGCGACACCACGGCAACGATGCCCTTCCATGGCCACTCGCCGAGTTGTTTGACCATGGCCGTGCGCCAGTCATCAGCAAAAATGCGGATCGAGTGGGTGCCGAGAAACAAGGCGAGGCCGAGACACAGCGTGAGTAGTGGATTCATGATTTGCCGGGATTCCTCGATGGCTGACGAAAGGCGGGAGAGTAAACCAAGTCGCGCTCGTCTGCTGCTTGAACCGGGGTTTGGCCTGCAACCAAACGATCCATGTCCGCGACCCGCGCGGGTACCGGGCCTTTATCGTGCCTGCACGCCGTACTTCTGCATCAGCTCGCTGCGCTGTTGGTCATGCACGGCAAGCTTGGCGTTTTTCGGGTCCTTCTCCTGTGCCCGCTCGAACAGCAGGTCCATCTGGCGGGCGAGGTCGGCATCCCATCCTTCCTTTTCCATTACGCTCAATATCGCGTGGATGGCATTGAGGATGGCGACGTTCGATGCCAGCTTGCCCGACGCTGCGCGCTGGAACATGGTCATGGCCTCGCGCAGCTTGCCATTGCGGGCGAGACCAACGGCCTCGTTGTTGAGGTCGGCCATTGCCTTGCGTGCCTTTTGAAACAAGGCGTCGGCGGTGTCCTTCACGCCGGCAGCCTCGAACAGTCGGTTGACCGAGGCCGTCGTAGTGGTATCCACCTCGCCAGACGCATCGCGTCGTTCGCTGAGCAGCGTCTCGGTCATCGCGACCGCCTGCTCGACCATGCCCGCCTTGAGGCAGGACTGGACGCCGATCAGGGCCAGGTCCCGATCCAGCGTCTCACCTTTCTGCTGCATCTGCGCCACGAGGGCGACTGCCGCTTCCACCGACATGCGGGCCTCCTCCGCACTTTTTTCGCCGTCGATGATGCCGTTGACGAAAAGGCTCGCCGCCTGCATCTGCGGGTTTTCCGGAAGACGCTTCAGGCCAGATTGCATGACCTTGCGGGCACGATCCGGCTGCCCCTGTGCCACCACGCAGCGCGCCAGGTTGGCATAGTCGGTGGGTTTGATCAGTACCGAATGTTCGCCGAAGGTGGTCACGGCTGACAGCGACGCCTCGGCGGTTTCCAGATCGTTGTTCAGCATCGCGATCGCGCCGAGTTGGCGCTGCCGGCGCAGGTTGCGCGGCGATACCTTGACGCCGTGTTCGAGCACCGTCTGCGCATGTTCGATCTTGTCCAGATCGTGCTTCACCTCCGCCAGCAGGTCGCAGGCCGTGGTGTAGTTCGGCGCGTCCGCTATCAGCTGATCCAGAATTTCTTCGGCCGCACCGAGTTTGTGGCGCAGGTATTCGATGCGCGCCAGGCCGAAACGCGCCCACGGGATCGGCTGTTCGGCGATGATCGTGCGGTAGATCACCTCGGCCTCATCAAGCCGGTCGAGGCTGATCAGCGCATCCGCCTTGGCGCGCAGGATGTCCATCCGGTAGCGCGGCGCTTCGGTCAGCAAGCGGTCGGCTTCCGCCACGGCCTGGTCGTAGGCGGCTTGTTCGATATGCTGGTGCAGGGTGCCCAGGGTCTGCTTTTTTTCGGCAGCGTCGAGGATGCGATCCATCAGGCGCTGCCCGGAAAACGGCTTCAGCAGGTAATCATCCGGGGCCAGCTCGACCGCACTGACCACTTTTTCGTATTCACGTTCGCCGGTGACCATGATGAACACCGTCGAGTAGGGCAGCAGCTTGCGCGCCTTCAGCTCTTCCAGCAGATGCTGGCCATCGCGGCCTTCGCCGAGGATGTAGTCGCAGAGGATGATGTCGTAGCGACGCTCCAGCTTCTCGATCTTGTACAGCACGTCGTGGACGCTTTCGGCCAGATCGACCGACTTCACTCCCATCGACTGCACGATCATCTGCAGCATCTTGCGCATGGCGGATGAATCGTCGATGACGAGTACCCGCAATTCACTGAAATTGAGCCACATCGCTGCCATGTCGTGTTGCCTGCACTCCTGCTGGTGCCGAAAAATTGCGGCGGCGCCTATCGCCGCCAGATTTCCGGCTCACCCTCTGTTTACGGGATTTTGACGCAAATATTGAGGCTGGTCTTGCCGTCGCATGGTACGCAACAAAGATGCTCACGAACTGCAGGAGAGCATCGAGCAGCCGGCCTTTTGCCGCGCCCAGTCCGGCCGCAATTGGGCGAATGATTCCTTGCCCGGCTGGTCGTCATAAGGGTGGCGCAATACCTCCAGCAGCTCGGCAATGCCGGCTTCGTCGCCCTGTTCAGCGCGGTCGATGGCCAGTTGCGCCAGGTAATTGCGCAGCACGTAGCGCGGGTTGGCCGCATTCATGCGTGCGCGACGCGTGGTGTCATCCAGTCCGTCACGATCGAGGCGGGCGCGATAGCCGGCAAACCAGTTGACGAAGGCCGGCGCGAAGGGCGCCAGCTTCAGCTTGTCGTAAAAGGCTGCGCTGAGCGATGCCAGCGGGTCGGCAAAGTCCACATCGGCCAGCCCGCGAAAAAACAGCGTCATGTCCACCTCGGCCCCTTGCAACAGTTTTTCCAGTTGCTGCATGCGTTGCAGGTCTTCGTCCAGTGCTTCCAGCAGCCCCAGCTTGGCGGCGGTATTGCGTCGCTCCGCCGCCTGATAGGTGGTGATGTAGTGCTGCAGCGCCTCGCGCAAGGGTTCGACATCGGCAAACAGCGGCGCCAGCGCATTGGCCAGCCGCGTCAGGTTCCAGTAGGCAATCTGCGGCTGCTCGCCAAAGCGATAACGTCGGTGTTCGCGGTCCGTGGTGTTGGGCGTCCAGTCGAGGTCGAAGTTGTCGATCCAGCCATAAGGGCCATAGTCGATGGTCAGGCCGAGGATCGACATGTTGTCGGTGTTCATCACGCCATGCACAAAGCCGACGCGCATCCAGTGCGCCACCATGATCGCGGTGCGCTCGCACACCTGCGTGAACCAGGCGGCGTACAACGCTTCGGAACCCGCGGGCTCGGTCAGTGACGGAAAGTCGCGCGCGATGGTGAAATCAGCGAGCTGCTTCAGCAGCGGGATGTCGTCGCGCGAGGCCGGCAACTCGAAATTGCCGAAACGGATGAAGGAGGGCGCAACGCGGCAGACGATGGCGCCCGGTTCTTCCTGCGGGCGACCGTCGTAGAACATGTCGCGCACCACCGGCTCGCCGGTCGCCACGAGACTCAGCGCCCGCGTAGTCGGCACACCGAGGTGGTGCATGGCTTCGCTGCAAAGGAACTCGCGGATCGAGGAACGCAGCACCGCGCGCCCATCAGCGCTGCGCGAGTAGGGCGTCGGGCCGGCGCCCTTGAGTTGCAGCTCCCAGCGCTCGCCACGCTGGTTGATGGTTTCGCCCAGCGTGATCGCACGGCCATCGCCCAATTGTCCCGCCCAATGACCAAACTGGTGTCCGCCGTAATTCGCCGCGTAGGGCGCCATGCCCTCGACCAGCGCATTGCCGCCAAACACGCGGGCGAAATCCGGTGACGCCACTTCGTCCTCGCTGATGTCCAGCAGCGCCGCCACTTCGCGTGAATGCGCGACCAGTCGTGGCGCTGCCACCGGCGTCGGGTCGATACGCGAATACAGCGCGCCATGCACCTGCCGTACGCGCGCGCTGGTTTCGGCATCGGCCGGCAGGGTCTGGACAAAGCGATTATCGAAGCGGAGGGAGTGCATGTCGGAGGGCTGAGACTGGGGTGATCAAGTTTACCCGCTGCCATCCAACATCCCCACCAGTTTTTCCGACTGCAGGGATAATGACGACAGCAATCAAGGGGAGGGAAGCGCCATGATCAAACTTGGTGGAACAGTGCTGGTCAGTGTCGGGCTGGCGGGGATGCTCGCGATGGCCTACATCGGTGAGGGCCTGGGGGGCGGCATCACGCCCGTGTTCCAGATCATGATGAGCGTCGCCGCGCTCGCCATCCTGGCTGGGCTTTACGCGGTCTACGCCCGCAACAAGCGCCTGTTGATCGTCAGTTGGGGCTACATCGGCGTCGTGCTGGCCGGCATGTTGGTGCAGGACCAGATTCAGCGCCGCGAGATCGTCAAGGTCAATATCCCCATCAACCAGCAGGAAAACGACTTGCTGCTGGCCAATGCAGTGGCGAAAGTGCCCTGCGACAACGGCGATGTGGCGACGCTGCAGATGTTCCATCGGGAGGCGAACGACTACAACTCCCTGTCGATCCAGATCGTGCCCGCCGACCGTGGTGAAAAGTCCAGCCTGATCGTCAGCGCCAGCGGACAATTCTTGCCGCCGAGCAACCGGTGGATCGACGAATACCGTGCCCGCACCCACACCGACTGCAAGAGCGCCGACTATCCCTCGCTGGATGCCATGATGGACAAGCTGAAAGCGCATCACGCCGCCGAGCAGCACAAATACGAAAAACCGCCCCGGCCCGCTGCGCCGTAAATCAGCGCTTCAGCGATGCCATGCCTGATCGCAACAGGCATTGCTCTTGTATCCTTGCCGCTTCCTTGTTTTCGACTGAACCAGCATGACCGACCAAGCCAAAACCGCCGCCCGTGAATTGATCGACTTCATTGACGCCAGCCCCAGCCCCTGGCATGTGGTGGCGACGGCGGAGGAGCTTCTGTTGGCGCAGGGCTTCAGCGCCATCGATGAAGATTCCGCGTGGCAGCTCGCGCCCGGCGGGCGCTATTTCGTCGTCCGTGGTGCATCGCTGGTCGCCTTCATCGTCGGCAAGGCGTCGCTGGTGCAAAGCGGGTTCCGCATCGTCGGCGCACATACCGACTCGCCGGGCTTGCGCCTCAAGCCACGGGCGGCGCTCAAGGGCGACGGCCTGGCGCGGCTGGGGGTAGAAGTCTACGGCGGTCCGATACTCGCCACCTTCGCCGACCGCGACCTCAGCCTCGCCGGCCGCGTCGTATTCCGATCCGCTGGCGGCGCCGACACGCTGCTGCTGCGCTTTCGGCAGCCGCTGCTGCGACTGCCCAACCTCGCCATCCACATGAACCGCGACGTGAATGAGCAGGGCCTGAAGTTCAACAAGCAGACCGAGCTGCCGCTGATCCTGGGGCAACTGGGTGATGGCGAAGACCCCGAGGCCCAGGTGCGCCAACTGCTGGCCACGGCCGCGCAGCGCGACGCCAGCGACCTGATGAGTTGGGAACTTGCCGCCTACGATGTGCAGAAGGGTTGCCTCTGGGGTGCCAACGAAGAGTTCATCGCCGACAGCCAGCTCGACAATCTTGGTTCCACCCATGCCGCGCTCAAGGCGCTGATGGCGACGCAACAACCGGCCGCCACTTGCGTCGCGGCCTTCTTCGACCACGAAGAAGTCGGCAGCGAAAGCGCCACCGGTGCCGGCGGCAGCTTTCTCGCCGACGTGCTGGCGCGCATCGGCCTGCAGCTTGGCCTGGGCGAAGAGGAGCGCCATCGCGCGCGGGCGCGCAGCTTTTTCATCAGCGCCGACATGGCCCACGCCTACCACCCGAATTTCCCCAATGCCTATGAACCGGCGCACAAGGTGCTGATCAATGGCGGGCCGGTGATCAAGACCAATGTCAACCAGCGTTACTCGTCGAATGCCGAAACCGCCGCGCGCTTCATGGCGCATTGCGCGCAGGCTGGCGTGCCCTGCCAGCAATACGCGCACCGCAGCGACCTTGGCTGCGGCAGCACCATCGGCCCCATCCTCGCGGCACAGCTTGGCATTGCCAGTGTGGATGTCGGTTCGCCGATGTGGGCGATGCACAGCGCGCGCGAGAGTGCTGGCGTGCTCGATCACAGCTACATGATTGCGGCACTGGGGGCGGCGTTCGGTAGTTGAAAAGTTGGCGACGCTTCGGTCCTGAAAGCGAAGCGACGCCGGGAACGCCGTTTTACTGTTTCACCAGCGCCAGCATGTCACGCCGGGCCTGCTTGATCATGCCGACGACTTCAGTGCGATACGCTGCGGGGTCGGCGATGGTAGCGGTGAATTCAAATTGCGTGTCGGCACCGGTGCCGCCAAGTGCCTTGCCCAGCAGGAACTTCTCCAGCCCGCCAGCCGCCTTTTCTCCGCCGCTGACCGAAAAGAAATCAGTACCGCCCGCCAGCGACTCTGCCAGCGTCACCACCACATCACCATCCTTGGCGGCTGCGGCATTGCTGCCGAAGTTGGCCATGTAGCCAAGCGATGCCGACTCGCCCTTGGTGCTTGCGGCGGGCGTGCGAAAAGCAATACGCGATTGCCCCGCCAGCAGGCCGGCCTGGGCAAACGCACTGCCGGTGTGAGTGCTGCTGAAGCCGGTATTGCCATGGATGTCCTGGTGCGTGCCGGTGAATCGCTCGACATTGGCCTTGGCAGATCCCAGCGTCACCACATAGGTGGCCTTGACCAGGTTGGCATTCAGATCCTTGGCCAATGCCACTTCGAGGCCCGGCAACTCATAGGCTTCGCCGGTGCCGGTGCTGGTGGGGCCGCCCTCGGTCGAGCTTTTGACACCCCAGCTGGTGGTGACCCAGCCCTTGATCAGGCTTTTCGGGCTTGCGCCAAACTTGCCGGTCTCGGCGTTGTAAGGAAGGTAGGGCTTCAAGCCGCTGGCGCCGACCAGCATCACGTCGCCATTGAAGTTGGCGAATTTCGAGGGGTTGGTAATGCCCACCGCCTTGATCATCTTCTGATAGGACGGGCTGGCCAGCACGGTGGCCTCGGGTACTACCTCAAAGCCATTGGCCTGCAAATCGGCTTTCAGTTGCGCGTAGATGGCATCGGTAATGTCGGCCAGCAGCTTGGTGTCCATCTCCGGCATTTGCAGGCTGGAAGAAGCATCTGACTTGGCGGCAAACAGCCCGCTGGTATTGGTTTTCTCACCGCCTGCCGACGCCTGAAATGACACCATCACATTGGTGATCGCCACCCGCTTGGTCTTGGCAAGGGCTGATGCGGAGCTGTCAGTCATCACCACCTTGGCGGCGCTTGGCAGTTCAGCATGCAACTGACTTGCAAAGACCAAAATGGAAAACGCGGCAGTGACGAAAATCTTCGTGCGCATATCAAAACTCCTGAGTGGTTGAACTACTTGTGCCTGAAATCTGAAATTACTGAAACGCATTGCTGATACGCATGCGGAGTTTCGAATTTGCTTTTGTCATTTATGGGTTATACCTCTTTCATCACACTAAATCGACGGGGAACCCTTTGATTTGTTGGTGTGGCGCGCCTACCGCTTTTTCAGTTCCATCTTGAAAGTGGTTCCACCGCCGGTGGCGTCGGGGATGAAGGTGATGGCAACCTCACTCATCTGCCCGCAGGTTTTGAAGGTCCAGGTTTCATTCCACACCCCTTTCAACACCGAGCCGCCATCCTTGACGTCATGCATGGCTTGGGTGACGCGCATGTCGAACACGTCCTTGCAGTCTTTCAGCCCTGCCTGCAGCAGCGCACCGGCAACGGCCGAGACCATCGCATCCTTCACCAGCAAGGGGTTGGCATTGGTCGCGCCCGGGTAATAGGCACGCGGTGTCGGCGCCGCGCCGTCGGCAGCGGCAAAGAACAATGCGTTGTAGAGCTTTGACTCTCCGCAACGTTGCAGCTGGTAGCGGAAGTTCCATACCCCCTTGACCGGATGCGGCTTGCCTTCGGGAAAGTCGATCGGCGCGAGCACGGAAATGCTGACAGGCTCCACCCGGTATTCGGAACGGCAGTCGGGCTGCAGCCCGAACTTTTTGTCCTGCTCGACGCCCAGTTTGTACATCGCTTCGACCATCGGGCGCGAATAAATGTAGGCGGCCGTTTTTTTGTTGCTGGCGAGTTCCGGCGTGGTGCTGATCACTTCGGCATTTGACATGGCCGGCAGCAGTGCGAGAGCTGTCAGGAGTGCAAATGCAGAGGCAAGTGGGGTTTTGCTCACGACGGATTCCTCTCTGGTTTTTGATGTTTAACGTCTTATAAAAATGAGTCAGAGTGATTTTGAATTTTCAAATCACTCTGACCCCAATGGTTTTGGTTAGACCTCCTCC
>CANJXH010000037.1 GCA_947478755.1 Betaproteobacteria bacterium
GGACGACCTCGGGCGCGACCAACTGCCCAATCTGCGGCTATCAGGCCATCACGACCCCCATCTCCGAACTGACCTTCACCCCCGGCGGCATGACGGCGGCAGGCGTGCGCTAAGGCGCCCGGTCACGTAGCAACCTCCGCCGGCACCCGATGTCGGGGGGGGGTGCCGGTTAGGGTCAGCGGAAAACCCGGATAATTGCGGTCAATTCGTAGCGGTCGATTCACTTCGATCGCTTGTTTGGATCGCATATTTGGATCGCTTCCACCCTTCCGGTATTCCCGCATGGAAATCAAGGTCAACTTCCTCGACAAGCTTCGTCTTGAAGCCAAGTTCGACGACTTCACGGTCATCGCCGATCAGCCCATCCGCTACAAGGGCGATGGCTCGGCGCCGGGGCCGTTCGATTACTTTCTCGCATCATCGGCCCTGTGTGCGGCCTACTTCGTCAAGCTGTATTGCGAGACGCGCAACATCCCCACCGAAAACATCCGCCTGTCGCAGAACAACATCGTTGATCCGGAAAACCGCTACAAGCAAACAATCCAGATTCAGGTCGAACTGCCGGCGGATATCTCTGCCAAGGATCGCCTCGGCATCCTGCGCTCCATCGACCGCTGCACGGTAAAGAAGGCGATACAGGCCGGGCCCGATTTTGTGATCGAGGAAGTGGAAAATCTCGATGCCGATGCGCAGGCCTTGCTGCTACCTGATCCAAATGCAGAAGCAAGCACCCGTATCGCCGGCAAGGACCTGCCACTGGAGCAGACCATCGCCAACATGTCTGGCGTTCTGGCGAACCTCGGCATGAAGATCGAAATTGCCTCGTGGCGCAATATCGTGCCCAATGTGTGGTCGCTGCATATCCGCGATGCCCACTCGCCGATGTGCTTTACCAATGGCAAGGGCGCCACCAAGGAAAGCGCGCTGGCCTCGGCCCTGGGCGAATTCATCGAGCGCGCGAACTGCAATCACTTCTACAACGACCAGTTCTGGGGCGAAGACATCGCCAACGCCGCCTTCGTGCACTACCCCGACGAGCGCTGGTTCAAGCCGGGCAAGAAAAACGCAGGGGATGCGCTGCCGAAAGAAATTCTCGACGACTACTGCCTGCAGATCTACAACCCCGATGGCGAGCTGCGCGGCTCGCATCTCTACGACACCAACTCCGGCAATGTCGAGCGCGGCATCTGTTGCCTGCCCTACGTGCGCCAGTCGGACGGCGCGGTGGTGTATTTCCCTTCCAACCTGATCGACAACCTGTTTCTCAGCAATGGCATGAGTGCCGGCAACACGCTGGCCGAAGCGCAGGTGCAATGCCTGTCCGAAATTTTCGAGCGCGCGGTGAAGCGCGAAATCCTCGAAGGCGAAATCGCGCTGCCGGATGTACCACCGGAAGTGCTGGCCAAATACCCCGGCATCCTGGCCGGCATTCAGGGCCTCGAAGCGCAGGGTTTCCCCGTGCTGGTGAAGGACGCATCGCTGGGCGGGGCCTACCCGGTGATGTGCGTCACGCTGATGAACCCGCGCACCGGCGGCGTGTTCGCCTCGTTCGGTGCGCACCCCAGCTTTGAGGTCGCGCTGGAACGCAGCCTGACTGAACTGCTGCAAGGCCGCAGCTTTGAAGGCCTCAACGATCTGCCGCAGCCAACCTTTGCCAGCAACGCGGTGACCGAGCCGAACAACTTTGTCGAGCACTTCATCGATTCCAGCGGCGTGGTGTCGTGGCGCTTTTTCAGCGCCAGGTCGGATTACGATTTTGTCGAATGGGATTTTTCCGGTCATGGTGAAAATTCCAATGTGGACGAAGCCGCCACCTTGTTCGGCATTCTCGACGACATGGGCAAGCAAGCCTACATGGCCGTGTATGACCAGCTTGGCGGCAGTGCCAACGCCGTGGCCTGCCGCATCCTGGTGCCGGGCTATTCGGAAATCTATCCGATCGAAGATCTGATCTGGGACAACACCAACAAGGCGCTGGCATTCCGCGCCGACATCCTGAACCTTCATCGCCTCGACGATGCCGAACTGAAAGCATTGCTTGAACGCCTCGAAGACAGCGAACTGGATGACTACACCGACATCATCACCCTGATCGGCATCGAGTTTGACGAGAACACCGTCTGGGGTCAGCTGACGATTCAGGAGCTGAAGCTGCTGATCCATCTCGCCTTGCAGCAGTTTGAAGAAGCGCACGAACTGGTGGGCGCCTTCCTGCAGTACAACGAGAACACCGCCGAGCGCGGCCTGTTCTACCAGGCGCTGAATGTGGTGCTGGAGGTGATGCTGGACGACGAGCTGGAACTGGCCGACTACGAAGCCAACTTCCGCCGCATGTATGGGCATGAGCGGATGGATGCGGTGATGGGGTCGGTGGACGGCAGCGTAAGGTTCTTCGGGCTGACGCCGACAAGCATGAAGCTGGAGGGGCTGGATCGGCATCAGCGCCTGATCGACAGCTACAAGAAACTGCACAGGGCGCGGGCTGCTGCGGCAGCGCAACCCGGGTAATGGGGGCAACATGAACAGGAGGCTTGGATGAGGCCGTGGTTACGTCGCAGCCTGCTGGGAGGCGCGATCGCTGTTGTTGTGCTTGCCGCCACCACGGCACTGGTGATGCAACAGCCGCAATTCGGCGGGCGGTTGTCAGGTGAACGACTGACGCGCGCGCAAGCCAACCCGCATTTCCACGATGGCGTCTTTGCGAACCCCTTGCCACCGGCCGGCTATACCTTTGCCGACACGCGCGAACTGCTGCAAGGCCAGCTGTTCGGCAAGGAAGTACGAGAACCACCGGCGCCGATCCCGGTCGTCAAGGTTGATCCCCTCGCGCTATCGGCGCCGCCCTCCGCGAACGGACTGCGCACCTTCTGGATTGGTCACGCCACGGTCTATGTCGAGATTGACGGCATCCGCCTGCTGGTTGACCCGATATTTTCCGAGTACGCGTCTCCCTTCAACATCGGGCCGAAACGCTTGCACCCAACCCCGATCACGATTGATGAGCTGCCGCCGATCGATGCGGTGCTGATCACCCACGACCACTACGACCACCTCGACATGGCCAGCGTGCAGCAGCTCGCGCGCAAGGGGGCGATGTTGTTCGTCCCGCTCGGCATCGGCGCACATCTTGAGGTGTGGGGCATTCCCAAGGCGCAGATTCATGAATTCGAGTGGTGGCAGTCGCAGCCATTGCGCGGCGTAAGTATCGTCTCGACGCCGTCGCGCCACTACTCCGGCCGCCGGCTCGCGGACCAGAATGCGACGCTGTGGACCTCGTGGTCCGTGATCGGCCCGCACCATCGCGTATATTTCAGCGGTGATACCGGCTACTCGGATCACTTTCGCACCATCGGCGATCGCCTCGGTCCCTTCGACCTGGCCTTCATCAAGATCGGCGCCTACGGCCCTACCCAGCCCTGGATCGACATCCACATGAGCGCCGAAGACGCCGTACGCGCCAGCCTCGATGTGCGCGCCCGCCGCATGTTCCCCGTGCACTGGGGCACCTTCAACCTCGCCTTCCACGATTGGGATGAACCGATCAAACGGGCAAGTGCGGCGGCAACGAAATCGAAGGTTGATCTGCTGACACCAAGGGTGGGCGACGTCGTCGATGCGGACAAGCCGTTCGCATCAGAGGCGTGGTGGGAGAAGGTTCGGTAAGAGAGAAAACAGGTAATGGTGAGAGCCTGAATATCTCTGACCCGCTAACTGCCGAAAAAACGCGACGATCAAGAAGTAGCGTATGGTGCTTAGTCAGCTTCCCCACTAAACCGCGTAAAACGAAGGCGCTGAGCCCCCATATGGGGATGCCAAGCAACTTTGAGTCCCTCGCGTTGTTGCCCCGGCAGTGCATACATCACGTTCACAGCCAAGTCACCCACGTGGTATAGCCAAGTGGCAAATGCTACTTTGCCTTCCAACTGCGCCGTGTGAACGTCGGACCCTCCTGCCATGGCGATTGGGAGCGATAAATGGCCAAAAGCGATATAGAGGTGCGGATGGGGGCAACCGCTCGTTATAGCTTGACTGAAAGGCGCGATGTCGATGGGCATTCCACCTTCGACCACCAGACAACCAAACAGCTTCGTGAAGTAAAGGTGCACGGACCGCATGGCGCGCCGAGTGTCATAAGGAAATAACCAGTTGGCGCGAAATGAGCCCTTAGTCAGCAACCTTGGCACTGCTGCGCGTAGCTCCTGCGAGCAGAGCTCCCAAGCGTAGTCATATGGCTGGGTGAGCGCACTGTTGCAGGTCAGGCAGATGCGATGCGTGAATTTCAGCGTGTCTGACTTTAGGCTGCCGACGCGGACGTTGCGGCGTCTGAGCATTTCGGGTCGCTCACGAGCGTGAAAATAGAGGGGATGACGCTGGGAGGGCTTGCCGAATAACGCCTTCAAGTCTGAGGCTTTGGCAAGATGCTCGCGCGTTGCGGCCTCCTGCTCACCACAAATCCAGCAATTCATGGTCATCTAGAAAGAAATGCGATGAACATAGAAAATTTGACCTCTTGAATAGAGCGGATTCAGTTCAACTGCACGGCACAAAATGCCCGGCCTGATCATACATGCCGTAGGCGAAGCGGACATGCCAAGCGGCCTGCAGATTTTCGGGCAGCAACCCCAAAGACATAGGCATCCCCGCGAACGACTTCATGTGCTTGGCGCTCATATGGGCGACGAGAATCTCGAAAATGTCGAGAAGATGCACCCGAACCTGCTCCATGAATGAAGTAATCGTGCAACGCTCAATCAAACTGCCCCTAAAGTCCATCTCGATGGTTGGTGAAACAATGTCGCCGTCGGAGTCTGGCTCGAAGTCGCGAACCATCGCGTCGGGCCTGTGATGCTCAAGACAGTCGCGGGTGTTGCGCACGAGCTTAAGAACGGGGATCACTTGCTCAAGCACCTTGCAAAAAGGGTCTTCATCACAGTAGAGATGCTTTGCTAGCGCTTGGAGTTCGTCCCAATTCTTGCCGTTCTGCTCTGGGAAAAATAGCCGCACAATGTCCATGAGCTTCGCCGCGAAGTGGTCAGCTTTCTGGGCAAACGTCTTGCACTGGCTCTGAACGCCGCCAATGGCAGGCACGGTCTGGCTTCTATCTTTTGACGAGACTGCTTTTACTTTTTCGATGGCGGCTTGCTCTGACGCCGCGAACCTTTCGCAAATCTCGTGCATCGCCGTTAGTTCCGCCAGCGCATCGAGTGTCAACTCCATCGCCTTCTCGATGTCGATAGATAAAAACTCCTCGCGAAAAAGAACCTTCGCCTGCATAAATGTCCGTCGCAACAGCTCAGACTCAGTTCCAACATCGAAAAGCTTTTGCTGGAAGATGGGGGGAAGAGAAAGATTTTTCCGTTCGGGGTCTATCTGATCTGCTAACTGGACACGGTATGTACACTTTTCAGTGACGAGGTAAAGGAATTTGCCGAGACTCACTATTTCCTTAATGGGCGTCTCGTCGTCGGGATTGTTCAGGGTGAACGATCCTGCTGCTTCTCTGATATGGCGAAAATCTGTCATGGCCTCTCCTGATTCGCAAGAGTAACAGGGGCGACATCGAATTATTTTCTTCCATCGTGGTTGAAAGAACGTTTGCTGAGCATTGGACGTGGCGGTAAATTGATCACCCTGACGCAATCCGATTGCCAGATCACTTGCCAGCTGGCTTGCCGTACACGAAATACCACCCATCCATGACGCCGGCCGCCGGCTCCATGTCATCCACCGGGCCTGCGCCGAGGTGCTTTCCGTCAAGGTCCCAGCGCCAGTTCTCTGCCCACCAGTCACTCGGCAAAGGCTTGTCGTGGCATTGCATCGGTTTTGATTCGTCGATCAAGCCGTTGGTGATCAGAGGGCCGAAGTGCTCGCAGTCGAATGTCGGTCGCCACCAGTGCAGGTCGGGCATGCCGACCTTGCCATCCTTGACCGGAACCTTCCACACCTTCACGCTGCCGTCGCGCAGCCTGACGATCAGCAGCGACCACTGATAGCCATTCGCCAGCGCGCTGATGGGCTGGTCAGCCGCGATCCGGAACGTGCCGGGCCGAATGTCGGCCGTATCGAATCGCTGCAGTTCCCACTCTGCCCTGTCGCTTGGCGTGAGGCTCTGGAGCATGGCGAACCCGAGCGCGGCCAGCCCCGCAAATATCAGCAGCGAAGTAGCGATCGTGAGTGCGCGTCTTGATGGCATGGCGGGCGTTGTGGTTCGATGGATGCCGGCATGCTGTCAAGCCAACGGCTGCATGCCGATACGCTTGCGGCTGCTAAGCCTTCGCCTTTTCCCAGCAGTCATTGATGCGGCCGAAGGCGTAGTCGAGGTAGCCGTCACGCGCGGCGTCAAGCGAGGCCGGGGCGCCGCGGAAGGACAGCGCCATGTGGATGTACATCTTGTACTGGCCGATCATGAACCAGTAATCCCAATGGTCGAGCGGGCGGCCGATCATCCCGGCGAAGATCGCGGTGCGGCCCTCGACGCCGGGCAGGCCGGGCAGTGGCGGATTGCCGAATTCGAGGAACTCGCTGGCAGCAATCTGGAAGGCGAGGTCGACTTCGGGCGTGCCGATGAAGGCAAACTCCCAGTCGAGCATGCCGGTGAGGCGATGGTCCTTGAACATGTAGTTGTGCAGCGACGAATCGCCGTGGCACAGCACCCACTGCTTCGGCTCGAACTGGTTGTCGAGCAACCACTGGCGGGCCGGCGCGATGCGCGCCGCGAAATCCGGCATGCCCCAGTTGAGCGCCTTCCAATACCAGTTGATGTCGCTCTCCACCGGCGTGCTGCCCTCGCCCTTGCGCGTGTGGCGTTCGATGTCCTTGGCGCGCCAGTCGACGCGGTGCAGCTTGACCAGGCCGGCGATGGCTTCGCGAATGATCTGTTCACGCTGTGCCGGCGTCGCGTCGAACAGGTCACCGTTCAGCGGATAGGTCGGCGGCAGGGAAGTACCTTCCATGCAGGTCATCAGAAAGCCGGGGACGGACAGGTACATGCCGGTTGCGTCAAGCTCGCCCACCACGCGCGGCGAAGGCACATCGGTGCCATGCAGCGCCCGCAGCACGTGGTACTGGGCGGGGATGTCGCAGTAGTTGGCGTGGGTGTTGTCGGAGTGGAAGCGCAGCACCAGCCGTTGCGATTCACCATTGGCGAAGCTGGCAGTGAACAGAATCGTGCCGCTGGAGCCACCGCTCTCCTTCGGGATCAGCAGGTCGCTGACCGTGGCCTTGCCACGCGCGTCCGGCGTGGCATTGAGGAAGTTCTCAATGCGTTTTGCCCACTCGGATATCTCCATCACAAGGCGGGTCTTGGCCACCTTCATCGAGGCGGCAATGGCGTTTTCATTGTTATCAGACATGTCTTGCTCCAGTTACGTTTATGACCAGTTCTGGGCCTTGGCCCAGCTGCGCATGTCGGTGAGTCGCACGGGAATCAGTGCCAGCGCCGCGTGCACATCGGCCTGGAAGGGCTTTTGCGGCGCGTCGTTGTTGAAGGTGTAGAAGGAATCGAAGGCGCCGACATACAGCTCGCGCGGAATGCCCGAGGTGTGGCCGTGCGCGTCGTAAAACGTTTCAGCAAACTTGCGCGGCGTGACGTACTCGAACTTCAGCGGCTTGCCCATCGCCTGCGACACGATGTCGACCACCTGCAGCGTGGTCAGGCGCTCCGGCCCGCCGACATGGATCTTGCGGCCGGCAAGGTCCGGGCGTTTGAGTGCGGCGATCATGAACTTCGCCAGGTCTTCGTGGCAGATCCAGTCGCTGGCGAGGTCCGGCTTGTGCGGGTAGCGGTAGACGCCCTGGTTCAGCACCGGCTTGATCCACGAGCCGAGCAGGTTGTTCATGAACAGCGTGGGGCGGAACACGATCACCGGCAGGCCGCTGGCGCGGAACACTTCTTCGGTTTGCGCCAGGCCGTCGTAGGTGAATTCGCCGCAGGCGCTGTCCGGCGCCCACATGGCGGAGTTGAACACGACGAGCTGCAAGGCGGAATTCTTGAAGGCGGCGACGAGGTTGTCGCACTGCTTGCGCAGATGCACCGGGTCGACAAACGATGGCACCTGGATCACCACGCCGTCGATGCCCTTGAGTGCGGCGTCTAGCGATACCGGGTCGTCGTAGTCCGCCTTCACCGCTTCCACATCCTTGAATTCCGGCCCGGCAAATGCCGCCGGGTTGCGCGTGGCGACACGCACCTGGTAGCCCTGGCGCAGTGCCTCGCGCACCTGCGGCTGGCCCTGTACACCGGTCGCCCCGAAAATGATTACCTTGCTGATCGCCATCGCCCGCTCCTCTTGCTGAATATTCGTTTTTGTCGTGGTCGCCGTGCGCCCGGGAACGGCTAAACTCCGGGGAAACATTCGCACCAGCAAAACCAAGAGGAGCATATCACCCATGCTGTCAGCCGACGCACTGCTTGACGATGCACGCATCGCCAGCGGTCTCGACGATTACGGACCGATGGACTTTGCCGAGGGCCTGCGCGTTCTCGTCAAATCGATCAACGAGGAATCGGGTCTTACCGCCGCCAATGCCGCACGTTACGGCGAGGAGCTGCTGCGCCTGCTGGTCAACCGCCTGCGCATGCGCCGCGACATCGTGCGCCACCCCGAGATTCTGAACGAGCAGATCCTGCCGCCGGTCTTCATCACCAGCCTGCCGCGCACCGGCTCGACCAAGCTGCACCGCATGCTCGGCGCCAGCGGCGACTTCAATTCCATGAAGTTCTGGCAGGCCTACCAGTTTGCCCGTATTGAAGATGGCCCCGTCAGCGGCCCCGATCCACGCATCGCCGAGGCGGAGCATTTTCTCGCCGGCCTGAAGCAGCGTGCGCCGGGCTACCTTGAATACCACCCGATGTTCGCCGACGAAACCGAAGAGGAACACATCCTGCTCGACGCTGGCTTCAACAGCCTCTACCAGCACGCCGCCTTCCTGAATGTGCCGAGCTACATCGGCTGGGTGATGGCGCTCGACCGCAGCGTGATGTTCGACGAGTTGCGGCGCATGCTGCAATACCTGCAGTGGCAGCATTACCGCGGCAGCGGTATTGAAAGCAAGCGGCGCTGGATACTCAAGACACCGGGCCTGCTCGGCACCGAGGGGGCGCTGGCCGAGGCTTTTCCCGGTACCGACTTCATCGTTACCCACCGCCATCCGGCGAAGATCATGCCCACCACGGCCGCGCTGTTCTGCGGCACGCTGGAGATGTACAACACCACGGTCGACAAGCAGATGGCCGGCAACGTGATGCTCGGCAATTTCGGCTACACCGTGCAGCGCCATCTCGAATGGCGCGCCACCTATCCCGCCCACAAGGTGCGCGATGTGCGCTTCGACGACATCGTCAATCGCGATGTCGACGTCCTCGCCGGGCTCTACGACTTCCTTGGCATGCCCTTTACCGACACCAGCCGCGCCAACGTCGAGGCCTGGCTGAAGCGGGATGCGGCGCGGCGTGACCAGTCGCAGCCGCGCCAGCTGGCCGAGTTCGGCCTCGACGACGCCACCGTCAACAATACCTTTGCGGCCTACATCGGCCGCTATCACGACTTTCTTTGAAAGGAGCAATCGCATGACCCAAGCGCAACTGCCGCGCACCGTCGACCAGCTCACGCCGGAGTGGCTCACCGCCGTCCTGCAAGCGCGCTGCCCCGGCATCGTCGTCACCAGCCTCACGTTCGACAAGATCCTCTGGGGTACCGCCACCAAGGTGCTGGCCCATGCCGAGTATGCTGGCGAGTACGCCAAATACGGCATTCCCAACAAGCTGTGCATCAAGGGCGAGCTTGACGAAAAGCTGCGCGCCCAGCTTACCGGCGTCACCCAGACCGGCACCCAGGTCGAGGCCTCCTTCTACAACGATATCGGGCCGAAGCTCGGCGTGCCGATGGCGCGCCACTGGTATGCCGGCTCCGAGCCGGGCATGGGCATCCTCATCCTCGACAACATGGCGGCGAGCGGCTACAGCTTCGGCACGCCGACCGAACCGTGGACGCCCGAGCTGGTAAGCAAGTCGCTCGACATCCTGGCCAAGCTGCACGGCTCGACGTGGGACCGCAAGTTCCCCGATGTGCCCTGGCTGCTGGTCGGCTCGCCGGTGCATCGCGGCTACGCCGAATTCCTGATGTCCGAGAAGCACTGGCAGGCCGTGTTTACCGACCCCAATGCCTACAAGCTGAATGCCTACGTCGCCGATCGCGAGCGCGGCCTGCGCGGCTGGCGCGCCATGTGGGCCTACGACGATGCCAACGCGCATTGCCTGATCCACGGCGACACCCACCTCGGCAATATGTGCGTCGATCCTTCCGGACAACCTTTTTTCATCGACTGGGCTGCGCCGAGCATTGCGCACTGGGCGCTTGATGTTGCCTACTTTGTTACCGGCTCGCTCTCGGTGGCTGATCGCCGTGCGCACGAGAAAGACCTGCTGCGCCACTACCTCGCCGGCCTCGCCACACACGGCGGGCCGAAGCTGGGTTGGGACGAAGCGTGGGAAGACTACTGCCGCCACCTGCTGCAAGGCCTGCTGTGGAGCGTGCTGCCGCCATCCATGCAGGCACCCGAGTATGTTGCCGCGATGGGCGAGCGTTACGGCACCGCGATGCAGGAACACAAGACCTACGAACTGCTTGGGGTTTGAGCAAATAATCATGAACAGCCAAGACAAGGGTTGAGCGATGAAACGAAGTGATGCTTTTCACCCTCTCCCCTCGTGGGAGAGGGCTGGGGAGAGGGGGTTGGCGATTGTCCACCCTCTCCCCCTGCCCCTATCCCATCAAGGGAGAGGGGAGCCTCCGAGCTGAATTTGATCCATTGTTTTTGAAATGACTGGTTACTGGAGAACAAAATGAGCAACGAAGACAACAAGCCCGGCTTTGCCGGCGCCTACACCACCAAGAAATCACATGGCCTGATCGGGCTGCCGCTGGGCAGCGTGGTGCCTGAAGACGAGTTTCTGCACCCGCCCGCGCCGAGTGGCCACTACGCATCCACCGAGACTTCCTACTTCGGTTTCAACATCCCCGAGCGCAAGCTGAACGGTGAGGTCTACATGTGGTTCCACCCGGTGCTGAAGGTGATGAGCGCCAGCGTGTACATCTGGACCGGCCACCGCAAGTCCACGCTCGCCTGCGAATACATCAACCATCACCACTACCTGCCCTGGCCCGCCAACGGCATCGCCGACTACCGCATCGAAGCGGTGGGCCTGCACATCCGCGTGATCGAGCCGCTCAAGTCGGTGCAAATCGATTTTGAGGACAAGGCGCGCAACGTCAGCTTTTCGATGCGGCAGGAAGCCATCATGCCGCCCGGCGTGCGCCCCGGCGGCTTTCACATCACGCAGGCGATGAAGGTGACCGGCGACCTCAACCTCTTCGGCGAGAAGATGAAGATCGACGGCTTTTTCTCGCGCGACAAATCCTGGGCGCAGGAGCGCCGCGAAGACCCGATGCCCTTGCCGCCGCTGTCATGGATGGTCGGCGTGTTCAACAAGGATTTCGCCTTCCACGCGCTGGCGATCGATGACCCGGCGCTGAAGCCCGAGTGGGCCTCTACCTTTCCCGCCATCGAAACCGGTGCCAACCTGTTCTGGGGTTATGTCTGGAAGGACGGCGAGCTCACTCCGCTCACCGCCGCACGCAAGCTCACCACGCGCGCCGACAATGGTCTCACTCCCGTGCGCATCGAGATGGAACTCGACGATGCCAAGGGCCGCACCTTCCCCATCGTCGGCGACATGCAGGCCAGCATGCCGTGGCAGACATGGCAGAACATGAACACCTGGTTCTGCCAGACGCGCTGGCAGTGTGGTAATGATGTCGGCTACGGCGACACGCAGGACGTGCAGTTCAACGAGTTCACCAGCAAGTTCGGCAAATAAGGCCATGTCAGCTACTGCCAGCAAGTTGCGCGAACTGAAGGACCTGCCCGGCCCGAGAAAGATCCCGGTGCTGGGCAACCTGCATCAGGTCACACCGGCGCGGCTGCACCAGGATGCCGAAGCCTGGCATCTCAAGTACGGGCCTTTTTTTCATATCCGGCTGGGCGTGATCGACATGCTGGTAGTGTCGGACCATCAGGTGCTGAACACCGTCTTGCGTGATCGGCCCGACGGCTTCAAGCGCGCACCGATCATCGAGGAACTGGGCCGCGAGATGGGCCTGCCGCCCGGCGTCTTCACCGCCAACGGCGAACAGTGGAAGCGGCAGCGGCGCATGGTGATGGCGGGCTTCGACCCCAGCCATGTCAAGGCCTACTTTCCTTCGCTGCTCAAGGTGGCACAGCGGCTGCGCGGGCGCTGGCAGGGCTCGGCCGGGAAGTCGCTGGAGCTGCAACCCGAGCTGATGCGCTTCACCGTCGACGCGATTGCCGGCCTCGCCTTCGGCAGCGAGATCAATACGCTGGAATCGGACGACGAGGTGATCCAGCACCATCTCGACAAGATTTTTCCGATGCTGTTCAAACGCATCATGTCCTTCCTGCCGTGGTGGCGCATGGTGCGCATGCCGGCGGACCGGGAGCTGGAACGCAGCGTCGCGGCCGTCATGAAAGCGATCGAGGGCTTCATCGCCGATGCGCGCCAGCGGCTGGCCGCCGATCCGGCGCGCCGGGCCAACCCGCCCAACCTGCTGGAGTCGATGGTGGTGGCCGCCGATGAAGAAACCAGCGGCGTCGCCGACATTGATGTTGCCGGCAATGTGCTCACCATGCTGCTGGCCGGCGAAGACACAACCGCCAACACGCTGGCGTGGATGATCTACCTGCTGAAGCGCAATCCCGAAACGCTGCTGCGCGCACAGGCCGAAGTGCGTGCCGTGGCGCCGGATGTCGCCGGCTTCACGCCGGAGCAGATGGCCGGGCTGCGCTATGTCGAAGCCTGCGCCCACGAAACCATGCGCCTCAAGCCGGTGGCGCCGTTCCAGGTGATCGAGGCCCTGCGCGACACGGTGGTCGCCGACATCCGCGTGCCCGCCGGCACGCAGATCTGGTGCCTGATGCGTGGCGACAGCATGGATCAACGCCACTTCCCCAACCCCGAGCGCTTCGACCCGACGCGCTGGCTCAGCGACAACGGCGAGGGCAGCGGCGGCGACGGCAGCGGCGACAGCCGGCAGATGAGCCCCGGCTCGGCCAAGCGCGTGTCGATGCCCTTTGGCGCCGGCCCGCGCATCTGCCCGGGGCGCTACCTCGCCCTGCTGGAGATGAAGCTGGTGATGGCGACGCTGCTCGCCCACTTCGACATCGAGGACGTCACCACGCCCGATGGCGGCGAGGCGCAGGAGTGCATGCAATTCACGATGATGCCGGTGGGCCTGAAGATGCGGCTCGCGGCGCGGCACTGACTTACAACGAAGGAGCGCAGCAGCACATGGAAGCAGATTTCTGGCATCACAAATGGGCCAACAACGAGATAGCGTTTCACAACGCGGAAGCCCATCCGTTGCCGGTAAAGCATGTCGCGGCCTTGGGCCTCGCGCCCGGCGCGCGCATCTTCCTCCCGCTGTGCGGCAAGACGCTGGACATCCGCTGGCTGCTGGAGTGCGGCTATCGGGTTGCCGGTGCCGAGCTGAGCCGCGTCGCCGTGGAGCAGCTGTTTGCAGAACTCGATGTGGAACCGACGATAGCGGTGGCGGGCAACGTCACCCGTTACAGCGCACCGGACCTTGATATTTTTGTCGGCGACATCTTCAACGTGTCGCGCGATCTGCTCGGCCCGCTCGATGCAATCTACGACCGTGCTGCACTGGTGGCGCTGCCGCCGCCGACGCGTGAACGCTACGCCGCCCACCTGGTGCAGATCACCGGCAATGCGCCGCAACTGCTGGTGTGCTTCGAGTATGACCAAAGCCAGCTTGATGGCCCGCCCTTCGCCGTGTGGGGCGAAGAAGTGCTGCGCCATTATCGTGGCCGCTATCAGCCGACGCTGCTGGAATCCGTTGAACTGGCGGGCGGCCTGAAGGGCAAGGTCGCCGCAACCGAGAACGTCTGGCTGTTGCAGCGCTGACGCAAAGTCAGCGCAGGCGATGCGTCACGGCGTGTCGCGTTTCACTTCTGCCAACACCTCGGCCAGCGACGGGTTGGAACTGCCGCGCCCATCGACAATCACTGCCGGCAGCGGGCCATTCATGATGTTCTGCAGATTCTGCGCTACGTCCGGGCTGGTGTCGCCATCCATCGTGAACGCCAGCTTGTCGGTGCGATCCACCGCCACTCCCTTGGCCGCCAGGTCTTTGGCCAATGCATCGGCGCGCTGCGCATCCTCTTTCGAACAATGCTTCGCCGCAATCACCATCACCCTGCCCGGCACCGCATCCTGCACCGCCGGCACATCCACAAAGCCGTTGCTACTGGCTGTACTGACGACGGCAGCCTCGTGACGGTGAGTCTGGTAGTAGTAGCCACCGCCGACAGCACCGAGCACAAGGAGAACGTTGAGGGCTTTCATGGGTGGGATGTCAAATCACTCTGACCCTTTGGATGAAAAACGAATGGCGCTACCGGGTTTGTGCATCGCTCTGGTTGAGGGCATCGACGACTTGCTGTGTCAGGTCGTCTTTTGTATCGCAGTTTGCATGATCATATCGATGGTCGAAAACATAGGCCGGTTCGGCCTCGCTCGCCTGAAACAAGAGCATGTAGCCACTTTCGCTACCCACCTTTCGATAGACGACGCCGACCTTCTCCATCAGCACTTTCAGTTCTTCCTTCCGGCGACGATCCAAATCCTGATTCACAGTTCGGATGGCGGCAGACTCGGTTGCCCTGGCAGCGTCATACTTTTGCTGCAGGGTCGCCACCATTTCGTCCGGCTGCTTTGCCAGCTTGGCATCAAGCCAGGCCTTTTCGGCACTGTTTCGCTCCAGCACCAGCGGATCAAGTGCCGCGTGTCGGGGCTTGAACTCGTTCTCCAGTCGGCGAGACGCGGCTTGTGCTGCCTTTGATTTCCGAAGAAGCGCGTCTACATCTATCGTTGCGCACCTGGGCTGGGAACGATCGATGGTTGCACATCCCCCGAGGAGTGCTGAAATCCCGAAAATGCAACCGACCACGACAAGCCGGTGACTGATCTTGGCGAGTTGAATGCGCATCCGGATTACGATCGCTTCAATCCATTTTCCCAGAGCGCATGCAGCACCAATGGCGGAAACCCTCTACCTAGACGCGCATTGTTCGATACGGCCATGTAGCCGAAGCCGCGCTCGCCGGTGGACAGCGTGACGATGCCCACGGCTTCGATGCCGAGATAGGCATGCGTCTCGACCAGCACGGCACCGGCGGCATCGAAGTGCGCGACGAAGGGTTGGCCGGAAGGCAGGGTTCCCTTGACGTCGGCCGAGCGGGCGCTGATGCCGTCTTCGTCGATGGGCACGGTGAGATCGAATTGTTCGATCGGTGTCTTGACGCCGCCGCGAATCTCGAAGCCACCGTGCACCAGCGTGCCGTCGATGCCGAGCCATGACATGAAGTCGAGCGCGTGGTCGCGGGCGAAGCTGCCGCAGACGCAGCGGTGGTGCATTACCTTGTCCCAATGGCGCACGCCGTAGCTATGGTCGCGCCAGCCGACGCCATTGACCTCGATCGTCTCATTGCCAAGGCGAACGGTGCCGACCACGGAGCAGATGCTGTGATAGTGGGCGCGTTCGGAAAGCTCCAGTGTCTTGCCGCCACCGCCATGCCAGAGGTTATCGCTGGCATAGTCGCTGATGGTCACGTTCACGGCAGCTTCCGGCGTGTCGAGCGACCAGTGCAAGCCACTGCCATCGATAGCCAGGCGTTGCGGGCCGCAGCCGAAGCCGCCGTCGCCCATATCGACATAGGGCAGGTCCTGCTGGTTGAGGCGAAAGCTGGCGCCGCCCTTTTTGAAAATGCCGCACCACATGTTGGCGGTGCCGCGATTGATCTCGGTGCCCAGTCGATGGATGCCACCGATACCGCGTGCCTCGTCATACCACGCGAGAAACGCACTCTCCTGCCACCACGAGTCAGCCTCGTGCGGGTTTCTGCCTTCTTTCATGTTTTCTCCTCGTCGTGTTGTTGGTGTTTGCTTTTGGGCCATTGTGATGAATCAGCGCTTCACGGTCAATCGCCGAAACAGTCAATGCGTGATTGACAGCGTTTGCATGCGGCACATAGACTCGTGGCCACAAGGCGAACAACAAGGAGGAGACAACATGGGCGAGGATATCGGTGCGCGGCTGGCGGCCTATGCCAAGGCCACACGGCTTGGATCACAGGGCATCGAGGAATGGACCAAGCGCCTCACGGCGCTGATCGAGGCGCAACCGGGCGTCGCCAAGCCGGTGCTGGTGAGCAATGTGCGGCCGGTCGATGGCGGTGCAGGCAGCTCAAGCGGCACGCTGCTGTTCGACGCACAGTGGAACGAGCGACAAGCGGCGCTGGTGCTGCGCTTCGTGCCGGCGAAGACGCTGTTCGACAGCTACGACCTCGAAGCGCAGGTCACCATCCAGCGCGCGCTCGACAGCGTCGGCATCCCGGTGCCGAAGCAGTTGTTCACCGACTTCGACGGCCGCTACATGGGCGTGTCTAGCTATGTGATGCAACGCGTCGAGGGCGAAGCGGCACCGATCTCGTGGCAGACCACGGGCGTGATCGCCGATGCAACGCCAGCGATGCGCAGCAGCATGATCGAAGACTACCTGCGCACACTGGCCCGCATCCACGCCGTCGACTGGCGCGGCCTCGGCCTTGGCTTTCTTGAAAAGCGCGCTAACGACAACAAGCCAATCGCGCGCGAAACGCACTGGTACTGGCCGATGCTGCAAAGAAACGGCACGCCCGGTGCGGTCGACCGATTCGCCAAGGCCTATCGCTGGATCATCGACAACGAGCCGGAGATTGCTCGTCCTGTGCTGTGCCATGGCGACACCAACCTGACCAACAACCTGTTTCGCGATGGCAAGGTGGTGGCGGTGATCGATTGGGAGATGGCCTTTCTCGGCACCCCGGAATGCGACCTCGCCTACATGGAGAACATGCTGACGCCGATCGGCCAGGACTACATGGCCATCGACGGCGTACCGACGCTCGACGACATCCAGCGCAAGTATGAAAGCCTGAGCGGGTATCGTCTGCAGAACATGGCGTACTACCGGGTTTTCTCGACGCTGCGCACGGCGATCATCTGGAACATCGCCACGGCACAGTTCCCGCCCGACCTGCAAGAGGCCTTTGCCTTTGCCAATCGCTACATCGAGCAAAAGCTTGACAGCCATCTCGCGGCGGCGGGCGGGCGCAGCGCCGGCTGATCAATCGCGGACGGTGCCGTACAGGGAAATCCGCTCCCTGCTAACATCGCGGCCAAAATCAGACAGCAGCCCTTGCGATGGTCGGGAGGAAATCATGAGCAACAAAAGTGCAATCGTCGTCGGTGCCGGCCTCGCAGGGCTGAGCGCCGCCCACTACCTGCAGAAGGCTGGCTGGAAGGTGACCGTGCTCGAAGCGCTTGATCGCGTTGGCGGCCGCGTCCGCACCATCGAACAAGGCGGCTACCTGCTGGATGTCGGCTCGACGCAGTTCACCACCGGCTATACGGAATACCTGGCGCTGATGAAGGAAGTCGGCCTCGACAGTGACGTGGTCGAATCGAGCCAGCTCATCACGGTGATCAACCAGGGCCGGCAGTACGAGTTCGACGGCAGCGGCTGGCTGTCTGCCGCCATCTCGCCGATGATCAGCCTCGGCAGCAAGTTCACGCTGCTCAAGACCTTCATGGATTTTTATGCCATCAAGCCGCGCCTTGATGTGCTCGACATCAGCCTCTCGCATGCCGTCGATACCGAGTCGGCGCTGCAATACTGCGAGCGCCGGCTGAACCGGGAAATCTACGATGTGCTGGTGGATGCGCTGGTGCGCTCGTGGGTGTTCACGGGCGGCAAGGATGTCTCGTGTCTGGAGTGGTTCTCCGCCGTCGCCAACCTCGGCGGGCAGAGAATGATCAGCCTCAAGGGCGGCCAGGCACGCATGCCGCAGGCCATTGCCAAGGGGCTGGATGTCCGCCTCGGTTGCCCGGTGCAAAGTGTGCGCAAGCTTGACGCAGGGGGAAACAGCAGCGGCAGCGTCGAGGTGAGTTACAACGCAGCTGACGGCAGTGCACAGACCATCACCGCCGATGCCTGCGTGTTCGCGTCGCGCCTGACCGAGACCATCGCGATGTATCCGGAGGCAAAACAGATCGCCGGCAAGCTGGCGACCGAGCTGCGTTACAACCGCGGCCTCGTCGTGACGCCGGGATTCAGCAAGCGAACCAAAAGCAATGCCCTCGGCGTGCTGGTGCCGACGGTGGAAAAACCCGAAATCGCGCTGATCTGGCTGGAACACAACAAGAACCGCGACCGTGCACCGGAAGGGCACAGCATGTTCTCGGTGTATTTCGACCACAACGCCGGCGACCGTTTTTTCAACATGCCCGAAGATGAACTGGTGGCCTTCACGGTGCAATACCTCGAACACCTCTACCCAGAAATCAAGGGCACCCTCGACATGTCCAATGTCACGCGCTGGCCACTGGGTATCCCGCATACCGCACCCGGCATCTACACCGCCGTGGATGCCATGAAAAAGCGCATCGACCCGAATGGCCCGATCCAGTTCGCGGGAGACTACTTCACCTGCACCGGCCAGAACACGGCGGTGCACTGGGGTAAACGTGCCGCGGCGAACCTGATCAACCAGGGGCGCTGAGCCGGGTGGTTGCGGGAGGGCTTTGACCTGTTTGTACGCGGTTTTATGCGTATTCCAAAATAGTCTGGCAAGCCTATTTTTGCGCGGGATGTGATACCATGCTCGCCCTGTTTGCCTCAATGCCTCAAGCGGCAAATATCAAGGGCCATAAGTTCAAAAAAGTATCCGCCTCATCATTGTGAGTACCCGTAGTTACTTTCCTAGGAGAAGTTATGAAATCGAAGCTCGTAGCTGCACTGCTCGCGTCGGCTTTTGCCGGTGCCGCATTCGCAGCCGTCAGCGCAGACGAAGCCAAGCAGTTGGGCGGACCTGTCCTGACAGAATTTGGTGCAGAAAAGGCCGGCAACAAGGAAGGCACGATCCCTGCCTACAACCCCAAGGGGATCAAGATTGTTCCCTTTGACCCCAGCAGCCCCGGCCA
>CANJXH010000038.1 GCA_947478755.1 Betaproteobacteria bacterium
CCAACATCAGGGGCAATTGCCCAATGCCTATAGAAGCTGCCCTACGCCTTCAAAGTACGCACCATTGATTTTTATGAAGACGCCCTTGACGGAGCTGGCAATATTTAATGCTGAGTCTGTGGTCGTGATGGTACTGTTCAATTTGGAAACAGATTGACGCATGGCGATCGACGGGCCTCTTCTTAAATGTGAATTGTTGAGCAAACGCAAAGGGTGAGTGTTCCAAATGTCCGAAAATTCAGTTCTCTGACCTTCACCTCCAAGCAGATCGTTCATGAGCAACAAGATTCAGCCACTGCAAATTACCCGCCTTGATGCATGGTGCCAGGAGCAAACTACTGTCACGATCTATCTCGCGAACGGCGTGAGGATTACGGGCGTAATCGAGTCATATGACCAATTCGTGATCGGGATTAAAAACTCGACGTCCCAGTTGGTATACAAGCAGGCGATTTCGACCATCATGCCAAGTCAGGCCGCAGGCCATGAGCCTGTACCTGATAGACGCATCCCGGAAAGAACGCTGAGCCAGGCACCGAGGCAAGGCATTGCCAAATCCAGCCCTGCAGTGACGGTCAAGCGTGCAAGGAAAATAATCAAGGATGAGGCGTCACTGTGACGCCGGTTTCGCCCTGATCGTTTTCAGACACTCCTCAAGGCCACCCGCCACGACTTGACACGGTATCGCCAACATCAAATTGAGGGGCAAGCCGAAGTCTTCAACCTTGTAGCCGTTGGCATCGACCTGAGCACCAATCCGTTCCACCGTGGTCTGCCGACTCGAAACGTAACCCATCACCTTCTTGCCAAGCGCGAGACCAAACCCAACCTCAAAAGCCGTTCCTGAATCTGGTTCATGGCCGCGAAAGGGATCCAGATTGGCGCAGACGACCTGCGACATCGTGATCAGCGCGAGGTTGGTCTCAAAGATTTTATGTGGATCCGATTCATTATGATCCATGGGCGTCATGGCCTCAAAGCCATAGTGCTTGCAAAGCAGGCGAGCATTGTCGGCCCAGGCCTGGGCATCAGGACGAAAGACATCAGGACCGGCGAGATAGATTTTCATTGCTGACGATGATCATGGCGATGACAGCAAAGATACCCGATCGAATGGATCACTGGATGAGCTTGCGAGATCAAGCGCCGCTAAGGCTTTCGCTTTCAGCTCAGCGGTTGTGCACCAGTTGGATGGTTCGCCAGCATCAAATGGGTGGGGGCAAGGCGTATCTAGAACTCCTCCCAACCCTCGTTGCTGGATGCGGCCAGCTTGACGCTTGGACGAGGGCGTTCCAACTTGTTTGCGCTGCTCGTTTTGGCGACAGCATGGGGTGGTCGTTGCGCAACTGTTTTCGGTGCTGTTGCACGAGCTTCTGTTTGCGCTGTGCCAACCGAAGCACCGCCAAGCTTGAAGATCGATACCGCCTGTGCCAGCTTTTGCGCCTGTTCTTCCAGGCTCTCGGCTGCCGCACGGCAGAGCTGACCTCCACAATTCCTGAGCTTTGTTCCTGCGATGCCGCACTGATCTCGGCCATGATGTCCGTCACGCGCTTCACCGACGATACGATCTCGTCCATCGTCTTGCCGGCCTGATCGACTTGGGCGGTACCTGCATCCACCTTGGATGTGGAGTCGGTGATCAGTTCCTTGATCTCCTTGGCGGCCGCAGCACTGCGTTGTGCCAGATTGCGCACTTCACTGGCGACGACCGCAAAACCACGGCCCTGTTCGCCGGCACGGGCCGCTTCAACCGCGGCGTTCAGGGCCAGGATGTTGGTCTGGAAGGCAATGCCGTCGATCACGCCAATAATGTCGGCGATCTTCTTTGAGGACGTTGAAATACCGTTCATGGTGTCGACCACCTGTTTGATCACGGTACCACCCCTGACGGCAACGTCGGAGGCACCGGCAGCGAGCTGGTTGGCCTGACGGGCATTGTCGGCATTCTGTTTGACGGTCGAGGTGAGTTCCTCCATCGCGGAAGAAGTCTGCTCCAGTGAACTTGCCTGCTGTTCGGTGCGGCTTGAGAGGTCACTGTTTCCCGAGGCGATTTCGGCGGTGCCTGTCGTGATGTTGTCCACGCCGCTGCGCACATCACCCACCAGATTCACGAGGCTGGCATTCATCTCTTCCAGCGCATGAATCAGCATGCCCGCTTCGCAGCGACTGGTGATCTCGATGTGCGATGTCAGGTCACCCTTGGCGATCGCCTGGGCGATTTCGACTGCCGTATTCAAGGGACGGGTAATCGACCGGGCCAGGTAAAAAGCCATCGCCAGCAATATTGCCGCCACCAGCGCCAGCAGTTCGATGCTGTGGATGGCATGGATCCGAACGGATTGCTCCACGTCATCCACGTAAATTCCGGAAGCGATCACCCAACCCCAGGGCTCGAATTTTTTTACGTACGACAGCTTGGGGAACAACTCGTCGGTAACGCCACCACCTGTCTTTGGCTTGGGCCAGTCGTAGCGGATGTATCCTGAGCCTGCCTTCGTGGCCACTTCTACCGCGGCCACAAAGAGATTCATCTTGCCATCGGTTTGCTGTTCCGTACTCTCCGTGCCAAACCGCAGGCTCGTTGCACGGTTGAATTTTTCGGCATTGAGAACTGTTCCATTCAGCTTCGGCACGGTTGGATGCGCAATCATTTTTGGGAACGGTGTTCCAAGATCATTCAGCCAGAAATACTCCTTCTCGTCGTAACGCATGGCATTGACGGTCTTGATGGCCTCCGCCTTTGCGGCAGCCTCGGTCAATTCGCCCTTGCTCTGCAGGTCGAAGTAGTGGGCCAGGACGCTATAGGCGCCCTCCACCAGATGACGTGTCTTGAGCTGCTTCTCGCCAAGCTGTATTTCACGTGACGTCGAAATATTGATGAAGCTGATCACAGAGATGCTGATGATGGACAGCAACACTAATGCCCATATCTTGGTTCGTATGCTCAGGCTTTCCAGAAAGGAGAATTTCATATTCAGTCTCAGTGTCGGTTATCAAGGGCGGACTTTCTCCGCTCCGATATCAACGGCAGCAGTACTGAAAACTTGAGTTGAAAACGCACGGCCGGCGAGGGAGGCGGGCCGAATGGCGGCAGTCAGCAAGCTTTCGCGCTACTGCTTGTTGCTGGGCCGCCGGCACCGGCCAGGATCGCCTTGCCTACTACGACTGTATCGACTATCGCCGCACCGGAGAAAAGAATGAATACTTTCCGCCACCCTGTTGCTTGGCTACGTACATCGCCTGATCTGCATGTCGCACAAGGTCTTGCAGGTCATCGCCATCGTTGGGGAACAGGCTGATGCCGATGCTGGCACTGATGCGCAACGCCACGCCATTGATGTCGAACGGCTCTTCCATGCGCGAAATGATCAGGTGTGCCACCTTGGCGCAGCTCTCCTTGCTCGTGATGTCACTCACAATGACCGTGAACTCATCGCCACCATGTCGCGATGCGGTGTCGCTCTGACGCAGGCAGGTCTTGATCCTTGCGGCAACCTCCTTCAGCAGCAGGTCGCCGACATGGTGGCCGTAGCGGTCATTGATCGGCTTGAAGTTATCGAGATCGACGAAAAGGACGCCAAGCATGGTGCCGCGCCGCTGCGCGTGGGCGATTTCCATCGCAAAGCGGTCATCGAAGAGCAGGCGGTTCGGCAGCCCGGTCAGGCGATCGCTGTAGGCAAGGGCGCTGAGGGCCTGTTCGTTTTCACGCTGGCTGGTGACGTCGTTTACGGTTTCAATGAACACCTTGCGACCATAAAGATCCGCTTCGTTCTGTTCGACGGCGGCGTGAAAGGTCGTGCCGTCCTTGCGCTGTGCAAGCAGGGCGCCATCAACCTCCGTCAGCAGGTCCGGCAGTTTCTTGCCCACCAGCTCGCCACGCCCGTAGCCAAAAAGGGTTTCGGCGTAATGGTTGGCCTTGAGGATCGAGCGCGCATCGACGCCCAGCACCATCACCCCGGCAGGAATCCGGTTGATGATTTCGTCGAACACGTTCTTCTGTTCGATGGCAGATTTGAACCGATGCCGATACAGATACGCGGCGCCAAAGAAATTGACCAGCGCCAACGCAAATGCGATGCCTTGATAGAGGCGGATCTGGGCTGCCTTGTGTTCGGTGAGTTGTTCCAGCTCCGTCGTGAGCTGGTTCATCAGGGCAAGGAGTTGGAGATTGTGGTCCTTGCTGTAGCTTGCAGCTGCTGGTAGCGACCGGCTCAGCCCGTCTCGGCCACCGGCCAGGACATCAAGCACGAGGAGCCGGTAGGGCGCCCACAAGGACTGTGCTTCTTCGACAACCATCGCGGCCTTGTGCTCGCGCACCGGCTCCAGAAATAGCGCGTTGCCACTACCGCCCAGCGTCATGTGGCCGGCGGCGAATCCCAGCAACGTATCGTCGAACAGCTCATAGGCAAGCTTGAGCTCGGCCAGCTGGGGTGTCGGGTCCTGGCCCGTTTCGATGGAGTTCTCGATCTGCAGCAACACCTTCGGCAGTCGTTGCGACAGCATCCGTTGCCGACCGGCGAGGTTGATCCCGACCGCCTGCTTTTCGATTTCGGATGACAGCCAGAAATTCAGCGCGAGTGCGGCGAAGTCAAAAAACAGGAACAGCAATACCGCGTACATGGCGGCACGCGAGTTGTCCTGCTGTTTCTGAACTTTCATTGAAGTCATCCATCCCTGCCGCAAAGTCGTGGCCTTCGTCAGTTCACGGCCGCTCGATGATGTTAAATCCATTTTCACTGCCGGCACGCTGCAGGACGGCGATTATTTGCTTGAAGCCTCCTGCAATGTGGCTCGGCAACCGTTACTTCCGGGCGAACCCGGCCCCTTCGCGCTTTATAATCCGTCCGTTCACTCAAGTATCGGCGCCAATGCAGGTTTTTGCCCTCGGACTCAGCCATCACACCGCCCCGCTCGCCGTTCGCGAGCAGCTGGCGTTCGACCTGACCGGGCTGCCGACGGCGCTGCATGACCTCACCCGGCAGGAGTCGGTGCGCGAAGCGGCAATCCTGTCGACCTGCAATCGCACCGAGATCTATTGCGCGGCAGAAAATGCCGACGTCGCGACCGACTGGCTGACGCACTACCGTTCCCTGCCCGTGCTGGCGCGCATCTCGCCGTATTTGTACGTGCATCCCCAGGGCGATGCGGTACGCCACATGTTCCGTGTCGCCAGCGGCCTGGATTCGATGGTGATCGGTGAGCCGCAGATCCTTGGCCAGATGAAACAGGCGGCACGTCTGGCGGAAGAGGCTGGCACGCTGGGTACCCTGCTGAACAAGTTGTTCCAAAGCACTTTCGCCGTGGCAAAGGAAGTACGTTCGACCACCGCCATCGGCGAGAACACCGTGTCGATGGCCGCCGCCGCAGTGCGCCTGGCGGCGCGGATATTCGAATCCGTTGGCGGACAGAAGGTACTGTTCATCGGTGCCGGCGAAATGATCGAGCTGTGCCTGCGCCATTTCGCCGCCGAAAAACCCAAACGCATCACGATTGCCAACCGTACTGCTGCGCGCGCCGAAGCCTTGGCCGCAAGGTATGGTGCCGATACCCTGCGCCTTGATGAACTTGGTGCCCGACTCGCTGATTACGACATCGTGGTTTCCTGCACTGCCAGCCCCTTGCCGATTGTCGGCCTTGGTACGGTCGAGCGGGCATTGAAGGCGCGCCGACACCGGCCCATGGTGCTGGTGGATCTGGCGATCCCGCGCGATATCGAAACGGAAGTCGGCGCACTGGATGATGCTTTCCTATACACGCTTGATGATTTGTCTGAGCTGGTTGCCGAAGGCATGGAGTCGCGCCAGTCCGCGGTGGCCGAGGCCGAGGCCATCATCGCCGGGCGGGTCGATGGCTTCCTGCACTGGGTGGATTCGCGTGCCGCAGTGCCCACCATCAAGGCCTTGCGCGAAGCTGCCGAAAAAACACGCCACGCCGAAATGGAACATGCATTGAAGATGCTGGCGCGCGGCGACGATCCGGTCCGGGTGCTTGATGCGCTGTCGCACGGCCTGACCAACAAGCTGCTGCATGCGCCGACGCAGTTGCTGAGCCATGCCGACAGCGAAGAACGCAATCGCCTGACCGCAATGATCGAGCGTATCTATCAACTGAAACCGCTCGACTGAGCGTTGCCATGAAACCCAGCATCAAGGAAAAGCTCGATCGCCTCGTCGATCGCAAGGAAGAAATCGACGCGCTGCTGGGCACCGAGCAGGCGACGAAGAGCATGGACAACTATCGCAAGCTCACGCGCGAGCATGCCGATATCGAGCCGGTCGTCGCGCTCTACCTCGCCTACGGCAAGGCACTGTCAGACGAAGCTGGCGCACGCGCCATGCTCGACGACCCCGAGATGAAGGAGCTCGCCCAGGCCGAGATCGAATCTGCCAGGGCCGAGATTGCACGGCTGGAAGACGATTTGCAGCGCGAGCTGTTACCCAAGGATCCCAACGACGACAAGAACCTGTTTCTCGAAATTCGTGCCGGGACCGGTGGCGACGAGTCGGCCCTTTTTGCCGGCGATCTGCTGCGCATGTATACGCGCTACGCCGAGCGCCAGCGCTGGAAGGTCGAGACGATCTCGGCCAGCGAGTCCGACCTCGGTGGCTATCGCGAGGTGATCCTGCGCGTCGAGGGGCGGGGGGCGTACTCCAAACTCAAGTTCGAGTCGGGCGGGCATCGCGTGCAGCGCGTGCCGGTCACCGAATCACAGGGCCGCATCCATACCTCTGCCTGCACGGTCGCGATCATGCCGGAGGCGGATGAGCTCTCGGAAGTCGTGATCAATCCGGCTGAAATCCGCATTGATACCTACCGTGCTTCCGGCGCAGGTGGGCAGCACATCAACAAGACCGATTCTGCGGTGCGCATCACGCACTTGCCGACCGGCATCGTCGTGGAATGCCAGGACGACCGCTCGCAGCATCGCAACAAGGCACAGGCGCTGTCGGTGCTGGCCGCCCGCATCATGGATGCACAGGCGCGCGCCCAGCAACAGCAGATTGCCTCGACACGCAAAAGCCTGGTTGGCAGTGGTGACCGTTCCGAGCGCATCCGTACCTACAACTTCCCTCAGGGCCGCCTCACCGACCATCGCATCAACCTGACGCTCTACAAGCTCGATGCGGTGATGGATGGCGAACTGGATGAAGTGATTTATGCGCTCACCGCCGAGCACCAGGCCGAGTTGCTCGCTGCATTGAGCGAAGAGGCAGCGTGACCACGATCGCAGCCGCGCTGCAGCAGGCACGGCAAGTCATCGAACCCGGCGAAGCCCGCCTGCTGCTGCGGCACCTGCTTGGTTGTGCGAGCACCTGGATCGAAGCCCATCGTGACGAGGCGCTCGATCCCGATGTCGAGCAGGCCTTCAAGGCATGGGTGGCGCGGCGCGTGGCTGGTGAGCCAATTGCCTATCTGCTGCAGTCGCGCGAGTTCTACGGGCGCAGTTTCGGCGTGGGCCCCGACGTCTTGATCCCGCGTCCTGAGACGGAGCTGATCGTAGATGTCGTCTTGCAGAAATTCGAGCGTAATGCCGCGATCCGCATCCTGGATTTGGGTACCGGCTCCGGCTGTCTCGGCATCACGCTGGCGCTGGAACTGCGCAATGCCAGCGTTACGGCGGTCGACGTTTCACCTGCCGCCATCGCCATCGCCAGACGTAACGCTGTGCAGATGCAGGCTACGGTGCAATGGCTCGAATCCGACTGGTTTTCGGTGCTCGCGGGTGAGCAGTTCGACCTGATCGTTTCCAATCCTCCCTACATCGCCGCAGATGACGCGCATCTGGTGCGAGGTGATTTGCGCTTTGAACCGCCGGGCGCACTGGCGTCAGGCCGCGACGGCCTTGATGCGATCAGGCAGATTACCGGTTCGGCACAGGGCTTCTTGAGTGCCGGCGGCCTGCTGCTGTTCGAACACGGTTTTGACCAGGCTGATCATGCCCGGACGCTGCTGAATTCACACGGCTTTTCACTGATCGAGCAGCACCGCGATCTTGCCGGCATCGTCCGCCTCTCGGGGGGTACCCGAAGCCGCTAGGCTGCTGCCTGACGCTGGTTCAGTACCTGGCGTACGCGCAAGTGCGCAGGCACAAGGTCGATGCCGATACGGCGATCCATCTCCTCGTGCATGTGATAGATCGAACGTTCTTGGGCACCGATCAATACGCCGCGGTTGGCACCTGACGTCATTGCCGTCTGCATGCCGGCGCAAAATTTGTAATCCTGTTCCAGCACGTTGATGAATGTTGCCGCTACCTCGTTCCACAAGGCATCGCTCTGCGGGACATCCGATCGCGGTGCAAACCACAACACTTCGACCTGAGTCGTGTGCTCGTCGACTGGCCAGTAGTTCTGCAAGGGATAACCCCAGTCGTTCATGGCAATGATACGGTTGGGGTACATGTGCACCGCCACGTTGGCGAGCCTTGAGATGTCGGTGACTTCGGCAACGCGCGGCAGGTCGATGCCGGACTCGTTCCACTCCGCCTGACGTAGACGTGAGGCCTGGGTGGAATGACCGTTCGGCAACAGATTGATCGTCGAGGCGGATGAATCGAGGAATTTTGCGACGATTTCCGGATGCACAAAATTGACGTGATAAACCTCAAGGTTGGCGTCGAGCACAATCTTGTAATTGGCCGGCACGGTGAGCATATGGCGTGAAACGAGACGCGAATTTTCAGGCTGGTACAACATCCATGCGTCGGCAACCGGGCCCAGGTCGTCGAGCAAGGGCATGGCCTTGTCGTCGAAGTTGATGAAGTACATCTCGCCGAGGTTTTCGCAGCGTACTTCAAGCAAGGAGCGACGCTGCAGGTCGGCCTCGTTGAAGTCGCGCCGCTCCGGCACGCCCGCCAGTTCGCCGTCAAGGCGATACGACCAGCCGTGGATCGGGCAGGAGATATTGCGTTTCTGCCCCTTGTCATCCAGGACCAGTGGCCCGCCTCGGTGACGGCAGATGTTGTAGAAACAGCGCACCTTGTGGTCGTTGCCGCGCACAAAGAGCAGTGGCTGACCGAGTTGTTCCCACCGCTTGTAGCAGCCTGGCTGCGGCACGTCGTCGCCATGGATACCGAACAGCCAGCTGTGCTTCATCGCCGCCATTTCAAGTTTGAAAAAGCCGGGATCGCAATAGCGGCCGGCTGGTATCTCGGGCAGGTGGGGCAGGTAGTCGGGGAATGCCTTGCGCTCGGCATCCTGTTGCATCGCGGCTTGCAGCGGCTGAAATTTCAGACTTTCCATGGTGGTTCTCCTCGCTTTATGGCGCCTGTCGTTGTTGCCGCAACTTACTATGCCGAGTCGATGATGACAAGCCGGTGGAATGAGCAGCCCGAGACGGCAGGGTCAGCCGATTTTCACACCAAGCAGGGTGGCCACGCCCAATGCCGCGAACAGCAGCGCAGCAACGATGCGTATCGCCTTGAATGGAATCTTCGCCGAGGCCATGTTGCCGAGAAACACAGCTGGCACGTCGGCGATCAGCATGCCGAAGGTGGTTCCGGCAATCACCGAGACGAGGGAGGGAAATTTTGCGGCGAGCATCACGGTGGCGAGCTGGGTCTTGTCGCCTATCTCGGCGATGAAAAAGGTCGTCAGCGTAATGAGGAAGATCCCGTAGCGGCCGACCGGCGACAGCTCATCTTCCATTTTGTCGGGCACCAGCGCCCAGAGGGCGACGGCGATGAAGGAGACCCCCAGACCCCAGCGCAGATTGTCCGGATTAATGACATTGCGCACCCATTCGCCTACCAGTCCTGCCAGCGTGTGGTTGGCGAGTGTTGCAACAAGGATGCCCAGCACGATGGGTACCGGGCGCTTGAAGCGCGCCGCCAGCATCAGCGCCAGCAATTGGGTTTTGTCGCCGATTTCGCCGATGGTGACGACGGCGGTCGACACGAAGAATGCTTCCATGGATGTTTGCATCAGGGGCTCCGATGATCGGGCATATCAACCAATGACGTGCCAACCCGCCCGATCAACCGGGACAGCACGTCAAAGGTCTCGCCAAATCTGCTTGCAGATCGAACACACCATGGCATTGTGCCGCCAAGTCTGTTGATGTGTTCCCGTCTCGATGAAAGGAGGCTACTCCCCAATGACGGGGCGGATTATAGGCCGCAGGGATCATAATTGCGAGAACAGGAACTCTGGTGGCGGGCATGGAAGGCGGTATCCTTCGGCCAGCGAAAAAGGAGCAAGGCAGTGCATACCCATGACCCCGGCGCATTTGCGCACCAACACACATTCCACGAAACCAATGTGGCGGCAGAACGTGGCACGCGCGCCGTAGCATGGATTACGGTTGTGATGATGGTGGTCGAGATCATTGCCGGCTGGTGGTTCAATTCGATGGCGCTCCTGGCAGATGGCTGGCACATGAGTTCGCACGCGGTGGCCATCGGTCTCAGCGCCTTTGCCTACGCCGCTGCACGTCGACATGCCAACGATTATCGCTTCGCCTTCGGTACCTGGAAAATCGAAATCCTCGGCGGCTTCGCCAGCGCCATGTTCCTGCTGGGCGTCGCAGGGATGATGGTTTTTGGTTCGGTGGAACGGTTGATTTCGCCGCAATCGATTCACTACCCTCAGGCGATGACGGTTGCCGTGCTGGGGCTGGTGGTGAATCTGGTCTGTGCGCTCATTCTCGGCAAAGCCCATGATCACGGTGACGGCGCGCATGACAGCCATCATGGGCATCACCACCGTCATCATGAGGATCTCAACCTCCGCTCCGCCTACATCCATGTCGTTGCCGATGCTGCGACCTCGGTGCTTGCCATTGCCGCACTTGCAGGCGGCTGGTTCTATGGCTGGTCATGGCTTGATCCGGTGACGGGCATTGTCGGTGCCGTGCTGGTTGCGGTGTGGGCCAAAAATCTGATTGCAGATACCGGCAAGGTGCTGTTGGATCGTGAAATGGATCATCCCGTGGTCGAAGAAATTCGCGAAGTGATCAAGGAGCATGGCGATATCGACATCACCGACCTGCATGTCTGGCGCGTCGGCAAGCAGGCCTACGCCTGTGCGATTTCGATCGTTGCCCATGATCCCGGGCTTAACGCGGGCAAGGTGCGCGAATGGCTTGCCATCCATGAAGAGATCGTTCACGCGACGATCGAGATACACCAGTGCACCGCCGACCCGGCCGCCGCCAGTCATGGCACATTCCACAGTCAAATATCCTGACCAACACGGAGAACTTCAATGCTATCAATCTTTCCGTTCCGTCTTGTCCTTGCAGCCACGATGGGGCTGGTGTTTTCGCTTGCACATGCAGGTGCGGATAATCTGCTATCAGCCGGGCAGTCGATCTACCTGCCGGTCTATTCGCACGTCTATCACGGTGAGTCGGACAGGCAGGGAAAGCCCAGCGAAACGCTGGTCTCGGTGCATGTCAGCATCCGCAATACCGACCCCGACAAGGCGATGCGCCTGGTATCAGCAAAGTATTACGACACTCGGGGCAGGCTGGTGAAGAATTACGTGACAACTGTGATCGTCGTTCCGCCCTTGGGTACCTACGAAATATTCGTGCCGCGCTCCGATGCTGCCGGCGGGTCGGGTGCCAACTTTCTCATCGCCTGGCTGGCCGATGAACCGATCAACACGCCTGTCATCGAGGCGCTGCATGCCGACATTCGAGAATCGCGGACACTGATGTTCACGACCACCGGTACACCCATCCGGACCCGGTAGTTGTTGTCAGGTCATTCATGTTTTTCACTGCGCAACGCGTGCAGGCGTTGACACTGCGGTGACCGACAGCACCCGGCAACTCGAGCTTCTGGTCACTCGTGAAATGCCATTTGGCAAGCACAAGGGTTGCCTGATTGCCGATCTCCCCGGCAACTATCTCAACTGGTTTGCGCGAGAGGGCTTTCCCCCGGGAGAGATCGGCCGCCTGCTGGCCCTGATGCAGGAGCTTGATCACAATGGTTTGCGACCATTGCTTGATCCCTTGCGAAAGAAAGTGGAAAAATAATTCAGTCCTGACGCATTCATTGCTTGGGCAATTCGCAGCGCAGCAGCATGTGCATCCGGTCCTTGTAATTGGCGAACAGACGACGGACTACGGTGTCTGATGTGGTGCCTGCCATAAAGGTTGCAAGCAATTTCCTCGTAGAATCCCGGCACCACCGCTTGCCGTTTTTTCGTCGCTCACCCCCATGTCTTCCGCCTCCACCTGGTTTGAAATCCCCAGCCCCTTCGAGACAGTGCCGGGGTCGGTGCTGCTGGCGGACCCGCCGGTCACGAACCTGCGCAAGTTGCGCGAGATGCTGCGTGACGAGAGCTACCCCAAGCCCTTTGTCATTGACGACGGCGATCTGCTGACGCTGTATTTCAATATCCGTCTGATCCAGAGCGTGATGCGGCTGGATGATCCGGATGCGCTTGAGCTGCGCTATACGCAGAAGATGATGTCGTTCCTGTTGTTCAATCCGCATCCCGAACGCATCATGCAGATCGGCCTGGGAGGTGGCTCGCTGGCCAAGTTCTGTTATCGGCGGCTGCCGGGCAGTGTGGTGACGATCGCCGAGATCAACCCGGATGTGATCGCCTTTCGCGACATCTTCAGGCTGCCGGTTGATGGCCCACGCCTGAAGCTGCTGCAGGTTGACGGCGCGAAGTATGTCGCCGGAGCAACCCCGGGGATCGATGTATTGCTGATTGATGCTTTCGACAAGACCGGTTTCGCGCCGGAGTTGGCCAGCCGCGATTTTTTCGAGCTTGTTTTCGACAAGCTGTCCGATAACGGCCAAATGATCATGAACCTGGCCGGTGACAAGCGGCGTTATCGCAGCCTGCTTGGCGAAGTGACGGACGTTTTTGATCAGCGTGTAGTGATTGTGCCGGTAAGGGGCGATGGCAATTCGCTGCTGATGGCGTTCAAGGCGCGGAATTTCAGACCGGCCTGGAGGCGGCTCGAAAAACACGCGCAGTTGCTGAAGGAACAATACGGTTTGAGGTTTCCCGATTTTCTCGACAAGATCGAGAGGGCCTGGCAGCAACGTTAGGGCCCGGTGTCGCGGACAGTGGAGATGTTGCGCAGGCAACCGCTGATGCGCGCGAAGCTGGCCAGTGGCAGCAGCGACAGCAGGAAGTACCAGGGCAGCCAGTGCAGTGATGCGGCGAAGATCATCTCCTGAGATGCGCCCGTCGCGTTCACGGACGCAAGGTGCTGCAGGAGTCCGGCAAAGAGCACGCTGACCAGCCCGTAACCCATGTTGAAGGCGAGACCGCGAAAACTGAGGATGGTGGCACGTTCGGACGAATCGATCATCGCGTTCAGGTAGCTCGACAGGAAGAAGTCCACCAGCCTCATTACCGTGCCGAGCAGGGCCACGAAAAGTACGCCGTACCAGGGGATGCCGAAAGTCAGCCCGATCAGCCCGACGAAGGTGATCGCCGCCAGAAGCGAAAAATTGAAGGCGATTGGACGTCGCTCCACCAACCAGCGGCCGATCGACGGCATGACAAAGCCGGACAGACCAAGCAGCGCGCCGATGATGCCGAACCAAGCGGTCGGGATTTGCACCAGGCGGTAGTAGTTGGTCGCCAGCGTCATGATCAACCGGATGATCGAATCATGCAGCAAGCCGGCCGCGATCAGGAACAGCGGCAGCGGGCTTTTCAGTAGCCAGGCGAAAGCACGACGAATCGGGACGAAAGCGGCGCTGATTGACGTCCCGGTTCTGACGTCGCGCGGCGCTTCCTTCATGCGCAGGGTAATGAACAAGGCGCAGAGGGCGTTTGCCAGCGTGAGATAGACGGGGAAACGCATGGTGGTTTTCGGGTCAGGACTCAGGTCCAGCCCGATCAACTGAACTGCACGATGGATGAGTTCGGCATCGTAGACAAATGCGCCGAGCAGGGTGGCGAAGAGGAAGCCGAAAGTCGACCAGCGGCCGAGCCGTTCCAGCACGCGTGGCCATTCGGCGCCGCGGTTTTCATGCACCATTGAGTCATAGACCAGCGCTTCGTCTGCCCCGCTTGCGGCGGCCTCGGCGGCGCCGCTGAGGACGCGATTGACCATGAATGCGGCAAAGACCAGCGTCGGGTTGCCCAGAGGAACAAAGGCAATCACGAGCATCTCGATCACCATGAAGCTCGAGGCCGCGATCAGCAGCGGACGTCGACCGAAGTGATCGGCAATCGCGCCGCTCGGTACCTCCAGCCCGACGATTGCGACCGCCCAGACGAAATTCAGCATGCTGAGCTGACTCATGGTCAGGCCATAGTCGAGGAACAACACGCCGAACACAGGGTAGTAGAAGCGCGCATTGAAGAACACGCGGAACAAGATGAAATTCCGGATGTTGTGATCTGCGGTCGATGCGCCCGAGGCCATCGTCACGATGCCTCGGCCGGGGTCATTGCGTGACGATGCCCGCCTTCAGGATGCGTTCGGCCGCCGCGGCGCCGGATGCCATGGCCTGGTTGATGCCGGCGTTGGGCATGAAGTCACCAGCCAGCTGGATAACTGAGGGAGGATTGCTCACCAGGCTACCGTGATACTCGTCCATCAGCCGGTACAGGCCGGGCGTCGCATCCATGATGAAGGTCGGCCAGCGCTGGATGAAGGCGTCCTCGATCAGCGGCTTGATCTCGCCGTAGTGCGGCGTCAGGCGCGCGATGGCGACATCGAGCAGCTTGTCATCAGGCCAGTCGAGTTTGTCGGCCGACCACTCCTGCGTGAAGTAAAGACTCAGTGAACCCTTGCCCTCGGGCGCCCGTCCCGGTGCCTTGTTGTGGTTCACATACACGACCGCCACATCATCGTATTCGCACTCGGGAAACATCAGCGCCGTTTCCCGATTTGCCGGCCGCTTCGCCAGCGCGACGTGGGCACAGATGATGGAAGTGAAGCGGATCGATTCCATGAAACGTTTCTGGATGCCGGTCATCCCCGGAAATATTTGACGCGTTGTGGGCACCGGCGTGGCGATCACGCAGGCGTCGTATGTCTCTGTGCACTGCGTGCCGTTGGCCGTGTATCCGATCGTCACGCCATTGCCGACATCTTCGACGTTTGTGACGACGTGGCCGTAGCGCATGTCGTGCTGCCGCGCGACGCCTTCGGGAATCGAACCATTGCCGGTGCTGATCGAGTACAGCGGATAGACCATCTGCCGCAGCGTCCACAGCAGTTGCACGGCGGAGTGGCCCTTCGCCGACGTGGCCCAGATACCGCGCAGAATGGGGCTGAAAAGGTAGTCGAGAATTTCCTGGTTGAACCGCGCGGCCGCATATTCGGGAATCGTCATGCGATCCAGCGCGCCGAGGCCGATCGCATTGTCGTTGGTCAGCAGATTACGCAGGCGATGGATTTCAAGCCCGAGCCGGGCCAGGCGAAACTTGCTGGTGGTGGAAAAAAGATCGGTCGTGACGAAGTCGCGCAGTGGATGGCCGCTGTCGATGCAACGTGCGACACCGTCCCTGACAATGCCTACCACCATGGGCGGCGCCAACTCGTAGTGCTGCCCCAGGCCTGCGGTGGCGACCAGTTCATCGAGAATCGGGTTGCCACCGAGGAGGGCGATGGTCCCGAGGTCGAAGAGAAACTCCCCGCGCCGCACTGACCAGGTACGCCCACCCGGGCGATCGAGCGCCTCGAAGACCACTGGCCTCAGTCCGGATTTCTTCAGACGATGAGCTGCAGTCAGTCCGGCAAAGCCGGAGCCGATGACGGCGACGGATGGTGGCATGACAGTTTATCCCCTCGGTTCTGGTGGCAGCATTGCCGATTTGGCGGGTGCATGCTGCCTTTCAATTAGAATCGTGCGAATAGTATCGGATTCACCGGCCATGCAACGTTTGCCTGCGTCGCCAACCAAAAACAACTACGGAGAAAGCCATGCAAGTTACCGCACAAGAAATTGCCGCCATCTATCAAGGAGAGCAGGCCGCTGATACCAAGGCCCGCACACTGGAGGATGTGCCCGGTCGCTATGAAGCGATCACCACCGAATGGCTGACTGCAGTGCTTTGCCGCGCCACCTCGGGTGCGCAAGTCACCGATTTCCGCATCAGCGATCGCAGCGATGGTTCGTCCAACCGCGCACGCATCCATCTCAGCTACAACGACGCCGGCCAGAAAGCTGGTCTGCCGGCCACGGTGTTCTGCAAGGGCTCGATGGTGATGAAGAATCGTGTGCTGCAAGGGCTGTGCTCCGGCTACCGCGGAGAAACCATGTTCTTCCTCAATGCGCGCGACCGACTGGGTATCGAGACGCCGCAACACATCCATGCCGCGTGTGACAACAAGAGCTATGCCTATATCATCGTGATGAAGGACTTGGCCGGCCCTGCTGCCAACCCCGCGCACTTCTGCAACGACAAGACCCCGATCAATCGCGCCCAAGCCGAAAAGATCGTGAACACGCTGGCGAAAATGCATTCGACGTTTTATGAGAGCCCTGAGCTCGGCACGGCGTCACTGCCCTTCAAGACCTGGCCGCAGTTCTGGACCGGTACTCTGAACTCTTTCCCCGGTTTCGCCGAAGCCTGCGACAAGGCCTTTGTCCTTGCCAAGGACGTGATTCCGCCGCGCTTTTTTGCCCGCCAGGCCGAGGTATGGCCAGCGACGCTCGCCTCGGTCGAGCGCCACAATTCGCTGCCGAAGATGCTGGTGCATTGCGACGTGCACCTCGGCAACTGGTACATCGCCGGTAATGGCGACCTTGGTCTCACTGACTGGCAGGCCGTCAGCATTGGCCACTGGACCCGCGATTTCGCCTATGCGATTTCGACCACGCTGGCCATAGAGGACCGCCGCGCCTGGTTCGACGACCTGCTGCGCATGTACATCGACAAAATGCTCGGCTACGGCGCGCCCTGCCTCAGCTATGACGACGCCCTGTTCAATATCCGCCAGCAGCTGATGACCGCACTGGCGTACTGGACCATTACGTTGGTGCCGGCGCCCGGCATGCCGGACATGCAGCCGCCAGCGATCACGATCGAACTGGTCAAGCGAATCTCGGCGATGATTGATGACCTTGATGCGCTTGACGCTTTCAAATGACGCAGGGTTCGAGCTGGCGCTTGGCCGGTATTGCTTGACCGTGCACCCTGCCAACCGGTAAACTGATATCCGATTGTTTTACTCGGATATTTTTGGAAGGATTGAAAATGAGCGTTCAAGAGCAGATTCACGAAACCGTGACCACCAACCCCATCGTCTTGTTCATGAAGGGTACGTCGCAGTTTCCGCAGTGCGGTTTTTCGGCAAAAGTGGTGCAGATTCTCAAGCAGTCAGGCGTCAAGAGCCTGGTCACCGTCAATGTGCTGGCCGACGAAGATATTCGCAATGGCATCAAGGAATACGCCAACTGGCCGACGATTCCACAGCTCTACGTAAATGGAGAGTTCATCGGGGGCTGTGACATCGTCAGCGAAATGTTCGCGACCGGGGAACTGGAAAAAGTGCTGGAGCCCGTGATCAAAGCTGCCTGAAGTTGCGCTGGGGCCGGCGGTTGTGTTGGCTCCTGAACGTGGATTAAAAAAGGCTGCCTTGCAGGGCAGCCTTTTTCATTTTGACAGCATGTTTGCTCAGGTGGCGAGCGCCTGGTCCACCACCATACGCCCGGCTTCGAGGCCGAGATAACGTGCGAGCACAAAACCGCTCACGGCAAACTTGAGCTCGTCGGGTATCGACTCCTTGAACATTGCCGCACCCTGGGCACCATTGATCGGGCTTCGCGTCTTTGACCAGACGATATAGAAGAACTCCTCCTCTGGCGTGACAGCCATGCCGCTGTATTCGCGATAGTAGGACTTGAAGGTTTCCCAATCCATCACGCGCTCGATGAAGGGCTTGGTGTAGATCAATTCCTCCATTGGGTCGCCGGGGTGTGAAAACTCCCAGTCGAGCAGAGCAGTGACCTTGGCGTCGTTGTCGATCATCAGGTTATGGAAGCCGATGTCGCCGTGCACCAGCACGCCACGCCGCGCAAACGCGCTTTTCGGCACATTGTTCTTGAGCCATTGGAGGACGATTTCCTCGATCGGATAGGCCTCGCCGCGGCGCAGGTTGAGTTCGTGCTCCGCTGCCCAGCGATTGATTTCTGCCAGGGTCAGATCGCCCGCGGATTTGCTACTGATCTCGGTCGGGTAATCGAGCTGTTCGAGCCGCAAGGCATGAAGATCCGCCATGGTTTTTGCCAGCTGGCGGGCGAATTTTTCGACCTTCTGCGGGTCACCCGCCCAGCGTGAAACATCGGTTGAGCCACCGACGCGATGCGAAACCGAGAAGCGTCCGCCGAAGGGTTTGGGGTCGTCTTCCAGCCAGTACGGCGTGGCGACCGGGAAGCCCGCCTTGTACATGCGCTGCAACAGGGGGAACTCGTAGTCTAGGTTGGTGGTGTACTTTATGGGCAGATCCTTGCGCAGGACCAGTGCCTCACTGCGACCATCGGCATGGACCAGGGTGAAAAAGATCGTGGTCTTCGAAAACCCGCCCGCCATCATCGACATCTTTTCAACGCGGCAACCGGGAAATTGTTTTTGCAAGTGCCGCGTCAGGCTGGCTTCGGTGATTTCGGCACCGTAAAGTGCAGGCCGTTCGACGACGCGTTCGTTCTCGATATAGCCGCCCTGGTAACAGACATAGCTGCCTTTGAGGATGTCCGGGTCCTGTGCGGCGAGGAAACCCTGTTCCGTATCGACAATGCGCCGCAACAGTTGTACTGCCTGTTTTTTGTGTGGGCCCCCATCACTCGCGAGTTGCAACAGCGTTGGCACCTTGCTGGCAATGCGGCGCTCAACCCGGAATGCTTCGTCCTCAAGCTTTTCGATGGCGGAAAAATAGTCCTTGTTGGCTGCCGCCGGCGTCTCGTTGCCCTGATCGGGAACGAGGGTCGACGCTTCGTCCAGCAAGGCCTTGTTTTCGGCGATCACCTTTTGCAGGTCCTCGCCGCGATGTGAAAAACGGCCTTGCAGCATGTACAGGACGCGGGTCACGAGGTCGGCATAGATGCGCGCGCTGGGGTCGGATATCGACGGTACGACATCCTTGCGCAAGGTCAGGATCGCGGCCTGCAAAAAGCTCGCGGTCAGTTCGTCGGAA
>CANJXH010000039.1 GCA_947478755.1 Betaproteobacteria bacterium
GCTCGATGGTCACATGCTGCACGAAGACCACCTCGGTAATCGCGGTGACCTGCGTGGTGGTGGCGCGCAATGGATGACGGCCGGGCGCGGCGTGATCCACTCGGAGATCCCGCAGCAGGAAAGCGGTCTGATGCGCGGCTTCCAGTTGTGGGTGAATTTGCCGGCGCGAGAAAAGATGAAGCCTGCCAGCTACCGCGACATCCAGCCGGAAGACATTCCGCAGGCCACGCTGCCGAGTGGTGGCACGGTGAAGGCCATCGCCGGCAATCTGGAAGGCAACGGACAGACGCTGGCCGGCCCAATACAGGGGCTGTCGACAGCACCGCTGATGCTGGACGTGCGCCTGCCGGCGGGTGTCAGCTTCACGCAGGCCATCGCGGCGGGACACAACGCCTTTGTTTATCCCTACGAAGGCGACGTGCTGGTCGGTCTGGCACTTGCTGCACAACCCCTGACGGCGCAAAACGCCGGCGTACTGTCGGACGGCGACACCGTGGACATCCGCGCCGGTGACAACGGTGCCGCCTTCCTGCTGCTGGCCGCGCGGCCGCTCGGGGAACCGGTGATGCAGTACGGCCCCTTCGTGATGAATACGCGCGAAGAAATTGAGCAGGCGCTGGACGACTATCGCAACGGCACGCTGGTGGCGGCATAAGGCCGTACGCACGACAAGGGTTTGCCAGTCGGGCTAATGAAGCGGGCCGTATCGACAAAAGTCGATACGGCCCGAAAAAATTGTGCTGCGAAAATCGTGCGGCGGCGCTTGACTTAAAAAGCCGGCCCGTTCATTCTGCCCATCCCTGCGCTGCGGGGCGAACGCACAATTCAGCGTCACCCTTTCCCCGACAACTACACAGATCGCTACCAGATCGATTCAAGCCCCGTGTCCCCACGTTCCCTTGCTTTGGCAGTTCTCGTTTGCGCCGCCGTGGTCGCCTGCAACCGCAGCGCCCCGCCGCAGATGCCACCGGCAGCAGTCACTGTGGTGACGCTGAAATCCGAACCCGTCACCCTCACCCGCGAGTTGTCGGGCCGCGTTAACTCGTCGCTGGTCGCCGAAGTGCGGCCGCAGGTGACGGGCATCGTGCAAAAGCGCTTGTTCACCGAGGGCAGCATGGTGAGGGCCGGTGAGGCGCTGTACCAGATCGACGACGCGACCTATCGCGCCGATGCCAGCAGCGCAAAGGCAGCGCTGGCGCGCGCCGATGCAACCCTTGACGCAGCACGCCTCAAGGCCAACCGGTTTGCGGAGCTGGCGAAGAAAGGTGTCGTCAGCGCACAGGACAATGAAGCCGCGATCGCCACGTTGCGCCAGGCAGAGGCCGATGTCGGCGTGGCGAAAGCTGCCGTCGACCGCAGCAATGTCGCGCTCGGCCACACCCGCATCGGCTCACCGATCAGCGGCCGCATCGGCAAATCGTCGGTCACGCAAGGTGCGCTGGTCACCGCCAATCAGGATGCTGCACTGGCCACCGTGCAGCAACTCGACCCGATCTACATAGACGTCACCCAGGCCGGCAGCGAACTGCTGCAACTGAAAAAACAACTCGCTGCGGGCACGATGAAGGGTGTCAAGTCGGTGCCGGTCGCCCTGTTGCTGGAAGACGGCAGCCGCTATGCGCATGAAGGCAGACTTGCCTTTTCGGAAGTATCGGTTGACCAAAGCACGGGCAGTTATTCCTTGCGCGTCGTGGTGCCCAACCCGGATGGCCTGCTGCTGCCGGGCATGTATGCGCGCGCACTGATCGGCGAGGGTGTACGCCAGGACGCCGTGCTGGCGCCGCAGCAGGGCATCGCACGCACGCCAAAGGGTGGCGCCAGCGCCATGGTGGTCAGCAAGGATGGCAAGGTCGAGGTTCGCACCGTCACCGTGTCGCAAACCATCGGCGATAAATGGCTTGTGGAATCAGGCCTCGCGGCCGGCGACAAGCTGATTGTCGAAGGGTTGCAAAAGGTGCAGCCCGGCATGGCCGTGCAGGCGACTGAAGCCGGCGCTGCGCCAGCAACGCCCCCTGCGCCCGCCACGGCCGGCCCGGCTGCCGCAAAGTAGGCAGTTCTCATGGCACGTTTTTTCATTGATCGGCCCATCTTTGCCTGGGTCATTGCGATCATCCTCATGCTGGCGGGTGTGCTCTCGATCACGCGCCTTCCGGTCGCCCGGTTTCCCGACATCGCCCCGCCGACCATCTCGATCAATGCGACCTATCCCGGCGCATCGGCCAAGGTGATCGAAGACTCGGTGACGCAGATCATCGAACAGAACATGAAGGGCCTCGACGGCCTGATGTTCATCACCTCATCGAGCGAGGCGTCGGGCCGCGCCAGCATCACCCTGACCTTCAACAGTGGTACCAATCCCGACATCGCCCAGGTGCAGGTGCAGAACCGTCTCCAGGTCGCCACGCCCTTCCTGCCGCAAATCGTACAGCAGCAGGGCATCAACGTCGCCAAGAGCAACAACAACTTCCTGATGGGCGTCGCCTTCCTCTCCGAAGACGGCACGATGACCACCGACGAGATCGACGACTACATTGCCACCAACGTTGCCGAAAAAATCGCGCGCGTTCCCGGTGTTGGCGGCACGCAGTTGTTCGGTGCCAAATATGCGATGCGCATCTGGCTCGATCCCGGCAAGCTGGAGACGTACAAGCTGACACCAACCGACGTGGTCAGCGTGATCAAGGCGCAGAACCAGCAGGTCGCCATTGGACAGCTCGGTGGTACACCGCCGGTGAAGGGACAGCAACTCAACGCCACGATCGACGCGCGCGGCCGGCTACAGACACCGGAGCAGTTTCGCAACATCGTCGTGCGTGGCAATGGCGACGGCTCAGTACTCAAGCTCGGCGACATCGCGCGGGTCGAGATGGGCATCGAAGACTACAGCTTCATCGGCCGCATCAACGGCGTGCCGGCCGGCGGCATGGCGATCATGCTGGCAACCGGCGCCAACTCGCTGGCCGTGGCCAATGCGGTCAAGGCGAAGATCGAGGCCCTGCGCCCCACCTACCCGCACGGACTCAAGCCGGTCATTGCCTTTGACACCACACCCTTTGTCTCGGCCGCCATCAAAGGGGTGGTCGAAACCCTGGCCCAGGCGGTGTTGCTGGTCTTTCTGGTGATGTATCTGTTCCTTCAGAATTTCCGCGCCACGCTGATCCCGACCGTCGCCGTGCCCGTGGTGCTGCTCGGCACCTTTGCCGTGCTGCTGACGCTGGGCTTCTCGATCAACATGCTGACCATGTTTGCCATGGTGCTGGCGATCGGCCTGCTGGTGGACGATGCCATCGTGGTGGTCGAGAACGTCGAACGCCTGATGACCGAGGAAGGCCTGTCACCGAAAGAAGCCACGAAAAAATCGATGGACCAGATCAGCGGCGCGCTGATCGCCATCGCACTGGTGCTTTCTGCCGTGTTCATCCCGATGGCCTTCATCAGCGGCGCCACCGGCGTGATCTACAAGCAGTTCTCCGCCACCATCGTCGCATCGATCGTGCTCTCGCTGCTGGTGGCGCTGATCCTTACGCCGGCCCTGTGCGCAACGCTACTGCAACCAGTTGCAAAGGGCCATCACCACCACGATACCGGCTGGTTCGCGCGCTTCAACAACGCCTTCGATCGCGGCAGCGAGCGCTACCGCGGTTCGGTACGCGGCATCCTTTCGCGCAGCAGGCGCTACATGGCGGCCTTTGCGGCCATGATCGCCGTTGCCGCCGTGCTGTTTGTGCGCCTGCCCACGGCCTTCCTGCCCGACGAAGATCAGGGATGGATGATGGTGATGGCACAGACCCCCGTTGGCGCGACGCAGGAACGCACCATGAAGGTCATGGAGCAGGTGGAAAAGTACTTCCTCGAAAAGGAAAAGGACACGGTCAAGGTATTGCACCTGATCCAGGGGTTCAGCTTCACCGGCAGCGCGCAAAATGCTGGCATGGCCTTCATCATGCTGAAGGACTGGAGTGAGCGCAAAGGCGAGGACAAGAGCGTCGGCGCCATCGCCATGCGCGCTTCCATCGCTTTCAGCCAGATCAAGGACGGTTTCGTCTTTGCCTTCGCGCCGCCGTCTGCGCCTGAACTCGGCAACTCCAATGGCTATTCCTTCTTCCTCACCGACACTGCCGGCGTCGGCCACGAGACATTGCTCGCGGCACGCAATCAGCTGCTCGGTGCAGCGATGCAAGACAAGCTGCTGACCAAAGTGCGACCGAGCGGCATGGAAGACACGCCGCAACTGCGCGTCGATGTCGACAATCAGAAGGCTGCGGCATTAGGGCTGAAGGCGGAAGACATCAACGAGACACTGGCACTGGCCTGGGGCGGGCGCTACATCGACGACTTCATCGACCGCGGCCGCGTGAAGAAAGTCTATGTGCAAGCCGACGCGCCCTATCGCATGGTGCCCGAGGACATGCGGCGCTGGACGGTGAAGAACGCACGCGGCGACATGGTGCCCTTCCCTGCCTTTGCCAGCTGGCGCTGGGATTATGGTTCGCCGCGCCTGGAGCGCTTCAACGGCCAGCCGGCGATGCAGGTCGATGGCGAAGCGGCGGCTGGCATCAGCTCCGGCACCGCAATGGCCGAGATTGAAAAGATCGTCGCCACGCTGCCACCGGGCATCGGCATTGAATGGACCGGCGTCTCCTTCATCGAACGCGCCGCCGGCTCGCAGACGACCATCCTCTACGCGCTGTCGGTGTTTTTCGTTTTCCTCTGCCTTGCCGCGCTTTATGAGAGCTGGAGCATCCCGACCTCGGTGCTGCTGGTGGTGCCGCTCGGCATCCTCGGTGCGGTACTCGCCACGACGATCCGCGGCATGGATCGCGACATCTACTTTCAGGTCGCCATGCTCACCATTGTTGGACTGTCGTGCAAGAACGCGATCCTGATTGTCGAGTTCGCCAAGCTCAACATGGATGCCGGCATGGAGCTGATCGAGGCGACGATGGCCGCGGTGCGTGACCGGCTGCGCCCGATCATCATGACCTCGCTCGCCTTTGGCCTCGGCGTACTGCCGCTGGCCATCGCCAGTGGCGCAGGGTCGGGCGCGCAACGTTCGATCGGTACCGGTGTGCTTGGCGGCATGCTGGTCGGCACCTTCCTCGGGGTGTTCTTCATACCGCTGTTCTTCGTCGTCGTGCAGCGACTGTTCGGCAAGCGCCCTGCGAGTGAGTAGGGCGGCACGGTTGGGGCACAATGCGGCATGCCCGACACCAGCACCATACGGCTCAGAAACCTATCGTTCGCCTACCCGAATGGCCTGCGTGCGCTGGCGCCGGTTGATCTCGACATCCGGGCCGGCGAATTCGTCTCCATCCTCGGGCCGTCCGGTTGCGGCAAGAGCACGCTGCTGCGCCTGCTGGGCGGCCTGTTGACGCCTTCCGGCGGAAGCATCGAAGCAGACGGTGACTTTGCCGGGCAAACCACCGGCTTCGTTTTCCAGAGTCCGACCTTGATGCCGTGGGCAAATGTGGAGGCCAACGTACGCTTGCCCCATGCCCTCGCGGCAACCCGCGACAGCGATGCATCAGCTCGCATTGATCACGCCTTGCAGATGGTCGGCCTGCACGATTTTCGCCATGCCTATCCACGCGAACTTTCCGGCGGCATGCAGATGCGCGTATCGATTGCGCGGGCGCTGGCGAAGCAGCCGCGCTTGCTGTTGATGGACGAACCTTTCGCCGCCCTCGACGAGATCACGCGCCACCGGCTTGATCGTGACCTGCGCGAATTGTGGGCGGCCGAAAAACTGACCACCGTGTTTGTCACCCACAGCGTTTTCGAGGCAGTATTCCTGTCCACACGCATCATCGTCATGTCGTCGCGGCCCGGGCGCATTGTTGGCGAGGTGACCATTGACCAAGCAGGCGAAGCCGTCACGCCACGCAATGACGAATTCCGCATCAGCGAGCAGTTCGCGCGCCGTTGTGCCGAAGCCAGTAGGCTGCTGAACCTGGGCATGAACGAAGACGAATTCCGAGGGCAGGCCGCATGAAGTACCTGCCCTATGCCGCCCCCGCAGTCATCGGTGTGATCGTGCTGGCGTTATGGCAACTCACCGTGACGCTGCTCGATGTGCCGCCGTATCTGGTACCCGGCCCATTGCTGGTGGCGCAGACCATGGCGCAGGATGCCGACCTGCTGCTGCACTCCTTGCTGGTCACGCTGCGGATCACCGCGCTCGCACTGTTCTTCTCGGTAGTGATGGGGGTCGTCATCGCCTTCCTGTTCGCGCAAAGCCGCATCATCGAAGCGAGCCTCTTCCCCTATGCGGTGCTGCTGCAGGTGACGCCGGTGGTTGCCATCGCGCCGCTGATCATCATCTGGACCCGTGATGTACAAACCGCGCTGGTGATTTGCGCGACCATGGTCGCCATCTTCCCCATCATTTCCAACACCACACTTGGCCTGCGCAGCATCGAGCCCGGCCTGCTTGACTTGTTCCGGCTCTATCGCGCGTCGCGCTGGCAAACCCTGCTGCGCCTGCGCGTCCCCAGCGCCCTGCCCTATTTTTTTGCCGGCTTGCGTGTCTCCGGCGGACTGGCACTGATTGGTGCCGTGGTTGCCGAGTTCGTCGCCGGCACCGGCGGCAGCGGATCGGGCCTTGCCTATCAGATATTGATGTCGGGGCTGCAGCTCAATGTGCCGCGCCTGTTCGCGGCATTGCTGCTGATCACGCTGGCCGGCGTGGCCATTTTCGCCCTCACCTCGCTGCTTTCACAGCTGGCGCTGCGACACTGGCATGAGAGCGAGTTCGGGCAGCGCTGACAAAGCCTGTTACAGCCTGAGCGCGACTGCAATGTCGCCAAGGCCAGCCAACCCCTCTGGTCCCGCCTTGAGTGGCTGCTGCTGCAATCGTCTTGCCGCTTCTTGTCAGGCACCGATGCTGCGGGGTCTATATTTCTTGAAAATGGCCGCACCTGCTTGCGGCAATGGCCCGACACATCACAGCGGGACTACGTGCTGCAAGCCATGTCTCAAGCTTGATTGGCTGGTGCCGCTAACCAGAATGCAGGTTCGACGTAACATGGCAGCCTTGAATCTGTCTGCACACTTCTTTTGGGATATTGATGAAAAAATCCGGTTCGAGGGGAAAAGCGGTGCTCCCCCTGGGCATCAAGAACAGGGCCAAGACCGAACTGCCGGCGCTGGTGGCGTTATCGGCGATCGGAGAGAGCTGGTTTTGCGAACAACATCAGACCGACCTGCTGGTCGTTGCTCTGGTCGTGCAGGAACTGGCACCAGCCGACAGCCTCGAAGCAAGCTGCGCTGCGGAACTGCGTCGCCTGTGCGAACAGGAGATCAAGGCCGATGACAAGGTCGAGATCGCACTGAATCTCGCCGAATGCCTGCCCTGGCTGCAACTGCAACCCAACCACCTCGTCGATCGCGCCATCCGCACCATCGCCTCGCGCGCCTGAACCGCGTCATTGCTCGGCGTTTCGACTATGCTTGTGGCTCGATTCAAGCCCAAAACCCCGGATAGCCACAGAGGACACAGAGATCACAGAGAAAACCCTGCGCTTGTCTTGCGTTGCTCAATTACCACCGGTTGAACGGTGCAACGAGCCAGAAAACCGCTTTATCTCTGTGTCCTATGTGATCTCTGTGGCGTCATCTTTTAGATTCCAATCAGGGAATCCGTCATGCGCGCCATCCGTCGATTCGCCCTCTGCCTCTTCGCGTCGTTTGCGGTCACAAGCCATGCAGAAGACAAGATAACCTTCGTCACGTCATGGTATGCCGAGGCCGAACATGGCGGTTTCTATCAGGCGCTGGCCGAAGGCACTTACCGGAAATACGGGCTTGACGTCACCATCCGGATGGGCGGCCCACAGGTGAATGCCTATCAGCTGCTGCTTGCCGGACAAGCCGATCTCGCCATGGGCTACGACATCCAGACATTGAAGGCCGTCGAGCAGGGCCTGCCGCTGGTCAGCGTCGGTGCCGTGTTTCAGCAGGACCCCGCCGTGCTGATCGCGCATCCGGACGTGACATCGATCGCCGACCTGAAGACCCGCACGTTGCTGATTGGCCAGACCTCCGAAACCACGTTCTGGCCCTGGCTGAAAACGAAGTTCGGTTTCAACGAAACACAGAAGCGCCCCTATGCCTTCAGCGTCCAGCCGTTTCTGGCCGACACGAATATTGCGCAGCAGGGTCTTGCCACGTCCGAACCCTATGCGATTGAAAAAGCCGGCATCAAGCCGAGAGTCTTCCTGCTTGCCGACGCGGGATACCCCCCCTATGCGGAGACGCTGGTGACGACCCACAAGGTGCTGCAGGCCAGACCCGATGTGATTCGCCGCTTTGTTGCTGCCACGGCGGCGGGGTGGAAAAGCTATCTGCAGAATCCCTTACCGGGCAATGCGCTCATCCGCAAGGAAAACCCGCAAATCGAACCAGAACTGCTCGCCTACGGCGTAGCGAAGATGAAGCAATACGCGCTGGTCACGGGTGGCGATGCAAGGACGCAGGGGATACTGACGATGACCGACGCGCGCTGGCAGCAGACGCGCGACTTCCTCGTCCGCAGCAATCTGTTGCGCGCCGATGTCGACGTTAAAAAAGCCTATCGCCTCGACCTGCTGCCCGTGCCCGCCGTGTTGCCCTGAGCGACGGGCACGCAGCCTATTTATCGAGACCGAAGAGCTTGGCCACGCTGTCTTCGACGGCCTTGATGCGCAGGTGGCGCGCGGCAGCCGTCACATTGCCAGGTTCGATGTCGACGCCGACGTAATCGAAGACGTGGCAGGGTTCCTTGCCCAATTGCGCGAGCACCGTCGCGACGACATCAGCAGGCTTGTAGAGGCCGCCCACGATTTCGGGCTTATCCATGCCCGCCGCCGCGAGTACGCCCACCGCCGCAGGTGTGGACATCGGTGGCGCCGCGACGCCGATCACGTCGACGTTCTCGCCGCGCAATTCGGCCCACAGCGATTCGGCGAGAACCAGTTCGAAGGCCTTGGTCGCCGAATACATGCCCGAGCCAGGCTGGCCGCCCACCAGACCGGAGACGGAAGACATGACGATCGCGCCACCGCGACCGCGCTTGCGCATCGGTTGCAGGAAGTAATAGCAGGCCTTGGTAACGTTGACGATGTTGAAACGGATCAGGCCGAGCAGCTTGTCGAGCGAGCGATCAAGGACGGGCGTGAATTCCATGTCGGCGCCGGCGTTCGAGATGTACAGGCCGACCGCGACATCCTTCACCGCGTCGAAAAGTTTTTCGGGGGCATCATCGGCATAGAGGTCGAGCGCCAACGTTCGTGTTTCGATGCCGTGGCTGGCGCGCAGCCCGGCGGCAAGCTCGTCCAGCTTCGGCAGGCGTCGCGACACCAGCAGCAGATTGATGCCGGCAGCCGCCAGCTGGCGCGCATATTCGGCGCCGGTACCATCCGACGCGCCGGCGATCACGGCCCACGAGCCGTAATTGGCACGCATATTTTCAGCGGCATTGTTGGGCATCATGCTTCTCCTCGTTTATTCTGTTGGACTGCCTCGTTCAATTATAGGGAAGTCTGATGCCTCTCCGTCGCCTGGCCATGATTGCGGTTCTGTTGTGTTCCAGCGCCGGTGCAAACGCCCGCGCGGCGCTGCCGCCATCACTGACCGGCGCCTTGAACGCCGCCGGCATTCCCCTGTCGGCGGTCAGCATCCTGGTTCAGGAGGTCGGAAAGAAGTCCGTCGTCCTGAGCCTCAATGCCGACAAAGCCAGAAACCCCGCATCGGTGATGAAACTGGTCACCACCTATGCGGCGCTCGACACGCTTGGCCCGGCTTACACCTGGACGACACAGTCCTATGCCGGTTCGCCTGTCGTCAATGGCGTTCTGGATGGCAACCTGTACCTGAAAGGCAGCGGCGACCCCAAGCTGACGCAGGAACAGTTCTGGTTGCTGCTGCGACAGATTCGTGCGCGCGGCGTACGCGAGATCAAGGGCGACCTGGTGCTGGACCATTCGGCATTTGCGCCGATAGCGCAGGACACAGCCTTTGACGACAAGCCGCAACGGCCCTACAACGTCACGCCGGATGCGCTGTTGCTCAACTTCAAGGCGCTGCGCCTGACGATCGTCCCGCATGCCGGGCAGCGCGTCGCTTTGTTGTCCGAGCCATCATTGTCTGAGGTGGATGTGACCAACCTGATTGAAACGGCCAGCGGTGATTGCGGCGAATGGAAAGAAGGCCTGAGGGTAGACGAGCTCGCCCGCAATGGCCGCTACCGGCTGGTGCTGACCGGCCGTTACCCGGCGAGTTGCGGCGAGCAGACCTGGAATCTCGGCGTGCTGACGCATCGCGACTATGTCGCGGCCGTATTCCGCGATTTGTGGCGAGAACTGGGTGGCACCCTGACCGGTACCGTGCGCGATGGCGTCGTTCCGGCAGATGCGCAGACCATTGCCGCAATCGAATCGCCGGCCCTTGCCGACATCGTGCGTGACGTAAACAAGTACAGCAACAACGTGATGGCGCGGCAATTGTTTCTTTCGCTTGCCGCCGACTCCCCCGCGACAGGCTCGGGCGCCGCAAGGGCGGTCAACACATGGCTGGTCGGCAAGGGGCTCGACTTTCCTGAACTGGTACTGGAGAACGGTGCCGGCCTGTCACGCCGTGAACGCATCTCGGCGCAAAGCATCGCCCGGCTGCTGCAATCAATCGCGGCCAGCCCGCTGATGCCGGAACTGGTGGCTTCGCTGCCGCTGGCCGCCGTCGATGGCACGATGAAAAAACGACTGCGGGAAGATGGGGTGGCGGGACACGCGCACATCAAGACCGGCACGCTGGAGGGCGTAAAGACCATGGCTGGACTGGTGCAGGATGCGCAGGGCCGCGAGATGATCATCGTATTTCTGGTCAACCACGCCAGCGCCCAGCGCACCCAAGCGGCAATGGATGAACTGCTGCGTTGGGTATACCGGCACTAGCCATCGCAAGGCATGTGCCAAAACGGAAAAGAGTCACGTGAATGCAGGCAGGAACGCCTAAGATAGCCACCATCCCACCCCAACTCACAGGAGAAACAACATGAAAATCGGATTGCAAGTACCCAGCTTTACCTGGCCGGGCGGCGCCCCGAAGATTGGCAGCACGTTGGCGGACATCGCTCGCACGGCAGACGATGTCGGTTTTTACAGTTTGTGGGTGATGGACCACTTTTTCCAGATCGTCTACGTTGGCCCCAAGGAGCAGGAGATGCTGGAGGGTTACACCGCGCTTGGCTTCATGGCGGCGGTTACCAAACGAGTGAAGCTCGGGACCATGGTCACCGGCGTTACCTACCGCTACCCCGGCGTGCTGGTGAAGAGCATGACCACGCTGGATGTGCTCGCCGGTGGACGTTCCTACTTCGGTATCGGCGCGGCGTGGAACGAAGAAGAGTCAAAAGGCCTGGGCACCCCTTTTCCGCCGATCTCGACGCGTTTCGAATTGCTCGAGGAAGCACTGCAGATTGCCAAACAGATGTGGTCTGACAACAACGGCCCCTACAACGGCAAGCACAACCAGCTCGCCGAAACGCTGTGCGTGCCGCAACCAATCTCGCGCCCGCACCCGCCGATCCTCGTCGCCGGCGGCGGCGAAAAGAAAACGCTGCGACTGGTGGCGCAGTACGCCGATGCCTGCAACCTGTTCGGCGACATCCCGATGGTCAAGGCCAAGCTCGACATCCTCAAGGCCCACTGCGACACGCTTGGACGCGACTACAACAGCATCGAAAAGACCACGCTCGAAACCATTGACCTCAACAAGATGAGCGCCAAGGACGTGATCAACAAGTGCAAGGCGCTGGCCGATGTCGGCGTCAGCCACGCGTTGTTCAACATCCCCAACGTGCACGAGTTGAAACCGCTGGAAGTTTTCGGCAAGGAAATCATCCCCGCCGTTGCCGGATTCTGAACGGCAGCAGCGCGATGCCACCAACGATGCCGCCCGTCGTGGCTGCACCCCCGCAGGGGGAGGAGTCATGATGGAACCGCGCATCAGCCTGATCACCCTCGGCGTTGCGGACCTTGAACGCGCCCGCCGGTTCTATGTGGACGGCCTCGGCCTGCCAATGCGCCCCGAAAGCCAGGCATCGGTGGTCTTCATCGAACTGAACGGCTTGTGGCTGTCGTTGTACTCGCGCGCAGCGCTGGCCGAGGACGCACAACTCAGCGACGCGGGCAATGGCGAGCAAGGAAAGTTCAGCGGCATCACGCTGGCGCACAACGTGCGCAGCAAGGCCGAGGTGGATGCCTTGCTGCAACACGTGGCGCAGATTGGTGGCAAGATCGTGAAACCGGCGCAGGATGCGTTCTGGGGCGGTTACTCCGGCTACTTCAGCGACCCCGACGGCCATCTGTGGGAAGTGGCGTGGAACCCTCACTTCTGGATCGAGTGAGCGCGACCGGGTTACCGAGTCCGCTCACTGTGCCGATTGCCTTCAGGCGTCCAACGCTTCCCAGTCATCCACTGCCGTCGCGAGCCGCTTGACGAATTCGTAGCTCGTTGATTCGGGTTGCATGTCGGGCATGCCCTTGGCCGGGCGCAGGGTGATAGTCCAGAACGCCAGCGCGGAGGGCGATTGCTGGCGCACGTTACGGAAAGCCTCGTCGAAATCGATCTTCGGTGCACCGTACTCGGCCATGCGCTTTAGGTAGAGGCGCAGCAGATCCATATCCCACCGGCGGCGGTCCTCGACCGTCAGCGCGGTGCCGATGGCATAGGCGAAATCGCGGCTCCAATGGCCGATGGAGGTGCAATGCCAATCACCCAGGCCCATGCGACCATCGGCCGCGACATACCAGTTTGCGAGATGCACATCGCAATGGATCAGCGTGTGCGGCAGTTGGCGATGGAGTTCCGCGGAACGCATGGTTGCCGGCCATATGTCACTGCGCCGCTTGAACAGGCGCACGGGAATCAACGCTTCAGCCGCACCGAAGCCGGTATCGCAGGCCTGTTCGTAGTCCGCCGTTGCCTTGAGGTTGTCTTCCCACCATTTGTACCAGGTCTTGAACGGCAGTGCAGCCGTACCCAGCTCGGCGCTCTGGTAGAAGCGGGCATGCAATCGCGCCAGGGTATCGACCAGGCTTTCGGCATGCTTGCGGTCAATCGTCGACTTGTGCGTACAGAAATCCACGGTGCCGCCCATGTCCTTCATCACCACGACGTAGGCGTAGGTGTCGGGGTCGAAGGCCGCATGGACTGGCTGCGGCGCTTCCATGTCGAGGCGACTGCGTACCTTGTTGAAAAAATTGGATTCCGCCTGGCCGACGCCGACATTGGCCAGCAGGGTGCGATTTGCCAAGGTGGTCGAGCTTTTGCAGAACACCGTGGCCGGCAGGGCAGCGCGCGCGCCGACATCGTTGTAGCTGACGTAGATGCGAGCACGGTTGGACGAACCGTTGCTGAAATCGCCGACGCGGCAATTCACCACCGCGGCCCCCGGCACCTCGCGACAAAGCACGTCGGTCAACCACTGCGGCGTGATGGCCTCGTAGCGCGCAGGCACGTCGGCGCGCGTGAGTACCTTGCGCTGCGCCGCTTCTTCGGCGCGGTAGATCTCGGCAACTCTTTCGGCAATGGTCGGCATCATGGTTCTCCTCGTTTATGGTTTTAATTGGTCCCGCGCGTTGTGATTGACAGCTTCGCGGGAAGTTTCGCACTACGCGAACGCGGCGAAGGCATCAAGATCGTCGATCGCACAGGCCATGCGGCGGATGAATTCGCGCGCAGTATCCTGTGGTTGCATGTCCTTGGGTTGCAGATGCGAAGGCTTCAGGGTATTGGTCCAGAACGCCAGTGCGGTGAACAGCTGCTGGCGATAGAGCGACCACGCCTCGTCAAACGATGGGGCCTGCCCACCGCGCGCGGCGACCTCGGAAAGATAGTGGCGCAGCAGATCCTGCTCCCAGCTGCGACGATCTTCCGGCGTCAGCGCAGCGGAGGTGGCGTAGGCGAAATCGCGCGACCAGTTGCCGGCACAGCAGCAGTGCCAGTCGGACAAGCCCATGCGATCGCCGTCACGCAGATACCAGTTCTTGAGATGCACATCGTTGTGCAGCAGGGTGTGGGGCAAGCTAGCCTGTGCATTGACGGCACGCATGGTTGCCGGCCACACCTCGGTAAAGCGTTTGAACACGCCTGGCGGGATGACATCTTCCGCGGCCAGAAAACCGTTGTTGGCGGTGTCTTCCATGTAGACGAGGTCGCAGATGGTTTGCCAGAAGCCGGTGAAGGTCGGAATGCCGAAGCCGCCTTTCAGGCCGGAGTGACCCTGCATCGCCGCATGGTAGCTCGCCATCAGACTCACCATGCTCGCGGCACGATCGCGATTCATCGGCGTGGTGTGGGTGCAGAAAGTCACCTCGTCGGCGATGTCATCGAGCACCACCATGGAGGCAAAAGATTGCGGGTCGTAGTCCGCATACAGCGGATGCGGCGTATCGACGTCAAGCAGGTGACGTATGCGCGTATAGAACATCTTTTCGCCGTGGGCAGCACCGCACAGGCCAAGGTTGAGGCGGTTCGGCAGCGCATGTGCCGCCTTGCAAAAGACGGAGACAGGGAGGCCCGCATCCTGGCCTGCCGGGTTATAGCTGAGGAACACGCGACGGCGGTTGGTCGAGCCATCGTCAGCAGGGCCGAGGCGAAAGTCCGTAACCTTGGCAACGGGATGGGCGGCACACACGATGTGCGTCAGCCACTCGGCTGTCAAGTCATCGTAACTGGTGGGAATATCGGTTGCTGCCACGGCCTTTGCGTGCGCAACCTGGTCGCGTTCATAAAGAGCCGTAATCTGTTCGACAAGCTTGTTGGCACTCATGGCATCACCTTTTTCAGGAGCGTCAGGCTATCAGAAAAAAATGTGGTCACGGCGAAACAGGCCACAGGCATTACAGGAATCAGGCCTAATGACCGCCGATTGCGTTCGGCGAATCGTCAAAATGCGGAGCAGCAGACTGCCCGTCGATTGATGTAATAATATTTTGCGCATGCCCGCGACATGAGATCGAGAATTTCCATCGGGCCTGCCGGGCATGTATATCGAACTCACGAACGACCGGTACAAGGACATGACGAATCGCCGGACCGGCACCAACCCGGTATTGGCGCAGAGGGGTAGAGCAAATGCGATTCCTGATCTGGCTGGGACTATTCGCTTCCATTGTCGCTGCCACGGTGTGGTACGCAACGCGTGACGAATGCGGCCGCAGTGGTGCCCTCTCCTGCCCGGACGTGGCGCTTGAGGAGGGCGTCGGTACCACACTGGATGCACACGAGGAATGTCCCGGTTCGGGCTACCTCTGCGCCGAGAGCCGACGTTTCCAGGTTGCACGCTGGCCGCTCGACAAGGGCCGACTCAAAGTACGCATCACGCTGCCAGATTTCGTCAACAAGATTGCCGCCGAAAAAATCAGGCGCGTGGCGATCGAGGGTATCAGGGAATGGGATGGGCATCCATTCCCAATCACGATTGATACCTCGGAAATTTCCCTTCGCTCCGGTGACATCGGCGTGTTGTGGACCCAGGGGCTGTTCAACAGTGCGATCGGCCTTGAACGCGCCGACTGGAAAGAGGATGGAAAGCGGATCGACTATTCCGTCAACGCGATCACCATCGTGATTCCACCAGAAATGGCTACGGAGAACCTGATGCCCGGCGATCTGGACGGCGACTTCCTGTCCCAGATGAAGGCGGTGACCGCGCACGAGATGGGGCATGCCCTCGGGTTGCGCCACAGCGACTCGCCCTACGACATCATGTACCCGACATTGAACCCGAACCCGGCGCTGAGAACGGTCTCGAACCGTGACATCCTGACCGTCGACACCCTGTACACGCTGCCGAATGGCGCGCAGATTGAGTAATCAGGGGGTCTCGCGCATGTTGCGATTCAGCGCGCCAGCAATGGTATGAGATTGAGTTGCACAACAATACCGGCGAATACCGCCGCGCCGAACCAGTTGTTGTGCAGGAAAGCCTTGAAGCAGCGTTGCCTGTCTCGGCCCCTGATCAGAAAGTAGTGGTAGCCGGCAATGATGGCAGCCACCACAAGCGACGCATAGTAGGCAATGCCAAAGTGGAGCTTGACGCCGATTGCCGCCAGAATGCCAAGGGACAAGAGGTAGCAGGCCATCACGGCGACAACATCAAGACGGCCAAAGGTGATGGCTGAGGTCTTGATGCCGATCTTGAGGTCGTCCTCGCGATCGACCATCGCGTACTCGGTGTCGTAGGCGATGGTCCAGAAAATGTTGGCGAGCAGCAGAACCCACGCCATCGACGGCACCCTTCCCGTCACTGCGGCAAAGGCCATGGGAATACCGAAACCGAAGGCAACACCAAGGTAGGCCTGGGGGACGGCGAGAAACCGCTTGGTCAAGGGGTAAGAGGCGGCCAGGAATGCCGCAGCGAAGGACAGATAAATCACCATGCGCGGCAGGCGCAATATCAGCAGCAAGGCAAGCAGGGAGAGCACGGTGGCGAGCCCCAGCGCTTCCTTCCCCGATACCAGCCCGGCGGCCAGCGGACGATTTCTGGTGCGTTCAACCTGTGGGTCAAAGTCACGATCGGCGTAGTCGTTGATCACGCAACCGGCAGAACGCATGAGCACGGTGCCGAGGACGAAAATGCAGACAATCATCCAGTCCGGCCGCCCATGCGATGCAATCCAGATGGCCCACAAGGTGGGCCACAACAACAGCAGGATACCGATGGGCTTGTCGAGCCGCATCAGTTTTTCGTAGAGGTCAAGCCTCTCCTTGATCGCCATCAGTGTCATGGTTGCCACGCCGTAATCGGCGGCAGAAATACTTCTGTCACCAGCAGGGGAGAGCCTTCCTTATAAAACGTTGAGCGACGCGCCCACAGCGGAAACCTGACGTCAGGCAAGGCGCGACGCAGGCGCTGTCCGAGCGGGTCTTCTGCGACAACGATGCGAAACTGCAGAGGCTGCCGCACGATGCCTCGATCGGCAAACAGCAATTCGGCCAACGGCCTGGAACCGAGCCCTGTCACCGCACGCCAGGGACCATGCGTATGTGCCAAGGCAACAACACTATGGGCAAACACCAGCGGCGTATCGCCTTCCATCAGCAGGACCTCCCGCACGACAACGCCCTGCCGGCGGCCCAGCACGGATGTCTCTTCGGGCAAGGCCGATGCACACGCCTGCGAAAGCCTGCGCACCCTGAAATCATGGCCGACACGACGAATATTGGCAGTCAGTGAACCACCGGCACCAAGCCAGGCTGCAAGACGGTGCGACGCAGGGAGATGATTTGACCACGATGGCATGAGTCAATTTTATCGTGCTAGGCCTTCAACAAGTTTTCACGGCCGGCCATCCAGCGTTGCAGGTGTTGCTCGGCCTGATCCGGGTAGTCACTCAACATCCTGTCCGCAACCTCGCGCACGGTATCGATCAGTTTCGGGTCATCCAGGGTCGCATAACGCAGCAGCGGCATGCCACTTTGTCGCGCGCCGATGAACTCGCCTGGCCCACGCAATTCAAGGTCCTGGCGCGCGATTTCAAAACCATCGGTATTTTCGTAGATGACCTTGAGGCGCTGGCGCGCGGTCTGCGACAACGGTGACGCATAGAGCAGGATGCAAACCGACTCTGCAACGCCGCGGCCCACGCGGCCGCGCAACTGGTGCAATTGAGACAAACCGAATCGTTCGGCATGCTCGATTACCATGAGGCTGGCATTGGGTACGTCGACACCAACCTCGATGACCGTGGTCGCCACCAGCACCTGGATTTCATTGCGCGAGAAGGCAGCCATGACCGCCGCCTTCTCGTCGCCGCGCATGCGGCCATGCACGAGGCCGATACGCAAATCCGGCATGTCCGATGTCAGGTGTGCATGGGTTTCCTCGGCAGTCTTGAGCTGCAGGGTTTCGCTTTCCTCCACCAGCGGGCAGACCCAGTAGGCTTGCCGTCCCTCCTTGCAGGCGTCGCGGACACGATCGATGACCTGCTGCCGCTTGCCCTCGGTCAACAATTTGGTCACCACCGGCGTACGACCGGGCGGCAACTCGTCCAGCACCGAAACGTCAAGGTCGGCGTAATAGCTCATCGCCAGGGTGCGCGGAATGGGCGTTGCCGACATGGTCAGCTGATGAGGTGACAGATTGCCACCCCATGCGCCTGGCGACGGCGCGCTGTCGCCCTTCTGCTTCAGCGCCAGACGCTGCCGAACGCCAAAGCGATGCTGCTCGTCAACGATGGTCAAACCAAGTCTGGCAAACTCAACATCGTCTTCGATCAAGGCATGGGTGCCGACGACCAGCATAGCCTCACCACTGGCGATCAATGCCGCCATTTCGGTCTTCTGCTTCTTTTTCAGGCTGCCGGACAGCCACGCGACGGGCATGCCCAACGGGTCAAGCCATGATCGCAGCTTGTGATAGTGCTGCTCGGCAAGAATTTCGGTGGGTGCCATGAGTGCGGACTGGTACCCGTTCTCTGCAGCCTGCAACATGGCGAGCGCGGCAACGATGGTCTTGCCGCTGCCGACATCCCCCTGCAACAGGCGTTGCATCGGGTAGGGCTGTGCAAGATCACGGGCGATCTCGTGCCAGGATTTTTCTTGTGCCCTGGTAATCTGAAACGGCAGTGCCTTGAGCAGCTTGCCGGTCAAACTGTTGTCAGGCTTCAATTGCGGTGCTCCGCGCGCGCGCCGGGCTGCGTAGGCGCGGCGCAAGGACAGCTGCTGGGCCAGCAGCTCGTCGAAGCAGATGCGTTGCCAATAGGGTTGCAATGCGCGCCCCAAGGCTTCTTCGGTGTCGGGCGAGTTGACCGTCGGCGGCAGATGAAGCGCACGAATGCTGTCGGCAAACGGTGCCAGCTTCCCGGACAAGGCAGCAGGCACGGTGTCGTCAAGCGCAACGCTTTGCAGCGCCCGGCCAATGAGCTTGCGCAGGGTTCCCTGCCCGACCCCTGCAACGGTCGAATAGACAGGTGTGAGCGTTTGCGGCAGGGCTTCATCGCCGCGCAGGACATGGAAGCGGGGATGGATCAG
>CANJXH010000040.1 GCA_947478755.1 Betaproteobacteria bacterium
ATCGCGATTACGATCCGGCGGCCATCGCGCGTGATGCAGCTGTCGCAAAAAAACTCGCCGCCGATTCACGCACGCTTCATGAGTACAAGGATCAGGTGATTTTTGATCGGGATGAAGTGCTGACGCTTTCGGCCACGCCCTTCAGCGTATTCACGCCGTACAAGAACGCGTGGTTGAAACGCCTGATTGCGCAAGACCTCAATGCATTCGAGACCGCCTCCCGCATGCATCTTCTGGCACCTGCACCGGCATCGGCGCTGCCGACATTGCAGCAGCTGGGCTTTGAGGCGAGCAATCTGGATGAGTTGCGCATCCCAACCGGTGCCGGCGGAGCGCAGCGGCTGTTCCGGGATTTTGTCGAGCGCATTGATCACTACGCCGAACGACGCGACTTCCCGGCACTGAAAGGACCATCCTACCTGTCTGCGCACCTGCGCTTTGGCACGATCTCGATCCGCCAGCTTGCAGCCTATGCCCATGCCCAAAGCAGCCGTGGCGCGCAAACCTGGCTGTCGGAACTGATCTGGCGCGACTTCTATCACATGATCCTCTGGCATCACCCACAAGTGGCCGATCATGCTTTCAAACCGGCTTTTGACAGCATCGAATGGGATGTTGCCCCCGACCTGCTTGCCGCCTGGTGTGAAGGTCGCACCGGCTACCCGCTGGTGGATGCAGCGATGAAACAGCTGAATCACAGCGGCTGGATGCACAATCGTCTGCGCATGGTGACGGCGTCATTCCTGACCAAGGATCTCGGCATCGACTGGCGGCTTGGCGAGCAATACTTCCACGACCAGCTGATTGATTACGATCTCGCCGCCAACAACGGGGGCTGGCAATGGGCGGCCTCAACGGGCTGCGACGCGCAACCCTGGTTCCGCATATTCAATCCGATCACGCAATCGGAAAAATTTGACCGCGATGGAAAGTTCATTTGCCGTTATCTGCCGGAACTGGCGAAGGTCCCCGCGAAACAGCTTCATGCACCGTGGAAAATGAGTGCAGACCAGCAGGAAAGCTGTGGAGTAATTATCGGCCAGGACTACCCTGCCCCGGTGCTAGACCACGCGGTGGCAAGGCAACGAACTCTTGATCGATTCGGGGTGCTTAAAACCGGTGCTGCTGACCGTTAGATCACGCCGGCGCCACGAAGATACAGAACAACCAGCACGGAACAAACAACAACACACCATGTTTCGCCGACGATACGCATCCAGATGGGCGCATGGCGGATTTCCATGAAGTCGAGGATGACGAAGCGAACCTTGACGAAGGCTACCACGATGATCGCGGCACTGGCCTGATGGATGTCGTGCAGGCCGATGCCGTGACCCATCTCCCAGGACAGGAAGGTGGCGGCGACGAGGATGAACCAGATCAGGGTGGTCCGGGTACGCAGGAGTGTGGTCATGATTATTTGACGAGGTAAAGAAGGGCGAAGAGGACGATCCAGAGCAGATCAACGACGTGCCAGAAACTGGCGGAGCTTTCGAGGTTCTTGATCTTGTTGGCGTCAAGCGGACCGGACCAGGAATACCGGGCGGCGAAGGCGAGGACGCCCATGCCGATGATGACGTGCATCATGTGGATGCCGGTGAACATGTAGTAGTACATGAAGAAGTCGTTGGTGTTGAGGGTGATGCCGTGGCGGATCTTGTCGCCGTACTCGAAGAACTTGACGATGCCAAAGCCGAGGCCGCAGCAGAAGCCCATGAGGAAGAGGACGGGGGTGACCTTGCCGAGGTTCTTTCGTGCGGCCTGGACGGCCATGGCGACGAACCATGAGCTGGAGAGCATGAAGAAGGTATTGAGGGCACCGAAGAACTGGCTGAGGTGGGTTTGTGACTCGGTAAACAGCGCCACGTCATGACCACGGTTGTAGACAAAGGTGACGAAGAACAGCGAGAACACCATCATGTCACCAAAGATGAACAGCCAGATGCCAGCCTCTCCGGGGAGGTGGCGGGCAGGTTTGCCGGAAGCTTGCGTAGTTGCTGAAGACATAGTTGTGGAGTACTCGGGTCGAAATGTTGAAGTGGTTGTTGAGTTTCAAGACGACTGCTGACTGCTTGCGGTTCCGTTACGTATCACGATGGCCGAACGCTTTGTCAGACGTCGTCCGCAGCGCTTCCTTTTAGAAACGAACAATACAGATTGTAACTATTTTCTACCGGAACACAATCCGCGCGGTCATGCTAATTTCTACAATGCTTCCATTACCGTCGACTTAAAGCAGGGGAGTCAGGTTCTTCAGCAGATTCTCGGCATAGTGATTGAGTCGCTCAAGAACCACCCGATCCGCATCTTCGGGGATATCCAGTGTGACGAACTCGAGTTCGATTGCAGCAAAGGGCAGTGGAATCAGAAAGCGATCCCAATTGGATCCGTGAATGGCCAAATCCGCCTTCACCCGACACAACACCAAGGGCACCCGCGCGCGGTGCGCGGCGATCACGGCGCCGGGCTTCATCTGATGCTGCGGTCCGACCGGGCCATCCGGCGTAATCAGCACCCGCCGACCGGAGCGCAACGCACCGACCATGCTCGACAGTGCCTCGCTGCCTCCCCGGGATGACGAACCCCGCACCGTCGTGAACCCCCAGCGGCCAACCAGTTGTGCCAGCAGGCTGCCGTCGCGGCTCTGGCTGATCAGCGCGACAGAATCGGACTGCTCGAACTGTTTCCACACCGGCAGCATGTCGCCGTGCCAGAAAGCCACCACGGCCGGGCCAATGGGCAACTCGCCGCGCGCCTTGAGTTTCCATGTGCGGGCAAGGCAGTAGAACAGCGCCGGTGCAAATTTGGCCAGTTGTTGCCGCAGTTTTTTCAGCATCCCCTAGCGCGTTTCATTCTTCAGGTATTCGGCGATGGTACGGAGCAACGCCTCTTCGTCATAGGGCTTGCCGAGATAATCGCTGGCACCCAGTTCGAGCGCGAAATTGCGGTGCTTGTCTGCTGTGCGTGACGTGATCATGATCACCGGCAAGGACTTGAAACGCGCATCGGCACGCAATCTGCGCAACAGTTCGAAACCATCCATGCGAGGCATTTCGATGTCGGCAAGCATCAGGGCCGGCTTCACTTCCGACAACTGCTCCAGCGCATCAACGCCATCCTTGGCGGTGATGACGCGATAGCCCGCCCGTTCAAGCAGGCGCCCGGTGATCTTGCGCACGGTCAGCGAGTCGTCCACCACCATCACTGCCCGTGGCCCCGCTTCGTCCTCATTCTGGCGCGCAGGCGCCGGCAGCGGACTGGTGGCCGTTCTGCCGGCCAGCGCCAGAAACACCAGAAATGCGGTGGCCAGCACCTGCAGCTGGAAACTGACGGGCTGCCGGCCGATCAGAGGCAGGCGCAAGCGCTTTGCCAGAGCTGCCTCGCCGACGGACTTGCCTGCCGTCGGCGGCGCTTGTTCAACATTCGCCGGAGCCGCAGGCGTCACTCCATCAATTTGCTTGTCGAGAGGTTCGTCGAGATTGATCATGTTGATTCGTGTTCCTGCTCACAAAGCTACGTCAAGAAATTGCGCCGCACCCAGCAGCTCGGCCATCTGCAGACGCGTCCAGGTTCGGCCCTCAGCGTCGCGGTATTGCGCGCCGCGCCAGGGTTGTGCCTTCACCACCGCGCCTTCGATCGTCTCCAGCGTCGCCAGCGGCTTCAGGCCTTGCGTGCGGGAAACCAGCAGCGCACTGTTGCTGCCGAAACGGGCGCCGGCAAGCAAGAGGCGCGTCTCGGGACGAATGGGCGTCGGCTCGGCGCCATGGAATGCTGCCAGGTCGGTCACGCCGTAAAGCGTGCCGCGGATGTTGGCAATGCCGAGAAACCACGGTCGCGTCAGCGGCACTTCACTCAATGCAGACACCGGCAGCACTTCGCCGGCATCCGCCAGATCGACCAGCCAGCGGTCGGCGCCGGACTCGAAGCCGAGAAAGGTTTGCGCCGGCGCTGAGGTCTCGCTCATGTCGCCGCCGCGCGATTGTTCAGCGCTGCAATGGTCTGCAGCAGCAGCCCCGCATCTACCGGCTTGGCAAAGTAGGCGTGCGCGCCCTGACGCAGACCCCACACCTTGTCGGTTTCCTGCTGCTTGTTGCTGCACATGATGATCGGGATATGCCGGGTTCCCGCGTCGCGCGACAAGGTGCGCGTCGCCTGAAAACCGTTGACGCCGGGCATGACCACATCCATCAGGATCAGATCCGGATGCTCGCTGTGCGCAGCGGCGATGCCCTTTTCACCGTCCTCGGCATCCAGTACCTGGTAGCCCTGGCCGACCAGCAGATCGTGCATCAGCGCGCGGTCGGTGGCCGAGTCGTCGATGATCAGGATTTTCTTGATGTTCACGTCGCTGTGCCGGGGGCCGGCGTTGCCGGCTTGCGTAGTGCATGCGCCGTCACCGCCTCGATCAGGCTGGCGGCGGTGAAAGGCTTGGTGAGATATTCATCCGACCCGACCATGCTGCCGCGCGCGCGGTCGAACAGGCCATCACGTGACGACAGCATGATCACCGGCGTCGCGGCGAAGCGCGGATTTTTCTTGATCAGCGAGCAGGTCTGGTAGCCATCGACGCGCGGCATCAGGATGTCGCAAAAAATCAGGTCCGGCTGGTGATCGGCAATCTTGGCCAGCGCATCAAAACCGTCCTCTGCCAGCACTACGCGGCAGCCGGCCTGCAGCAGAAATATCTCTGCGCTCCTGCGGATGGTGCTCGAATCGTCGATCACCATCACCTTCATGCCGTCGAGTGTATGTGTACTCATCAAATCTCAGTCATTTCGAAATCTTCTTTTCGGGCGCCGCAATCCGGACAGTTCCAGTTGGGCGGAATATCGGCCCAGCGCGTGCCGGGGGCGATGCCTTCGTCCGGCAACCCTGCGGCCTCGTCGTAGACAAACCCGCAGGTCAGGCACATCCATTTCTTGTAACCATCACTCATTTGGCAGAAACACTCCGGCAAAAAGCAGCAGGTGCAAACCTTATGTTCACCGCCACGTTAGAATCGTGACATCTTACCGCAGGCGACCCTCATGCCAGCCATGTCTACAGACGATTTCCAACCCCCGCTGGTCCTCACCTTTGCCGCGTCGGACCCCACCGGGGGCGCGGGCATACAGGCCGATCTGATGACCCTGGCCAGCATGGGCTGCCACCCGCTTTCCGTCATTACTGCCATCACGGTGCAGGACACGACGGGCGTCGAGGCGGCCTTTGCCGTCGATGCCGACTGGGTATCCGACCAGGCGCGGGCCCTGCTTGAAGACGTGCCGGTTGCCGCCTTCAAGCTCGGCATGCTGGGCAGTGTCGAAAACATTGCCGCAATCGCTGAAATCATCTCCGATTACCCGGACATTCCGCTGGTATTCGACCCGGTACTGGCGTCCGGCCGGGGCGACCAGCTGGCGGACGAGGAAATGGTCGAAGCGATGATCGAGCTCTTGCTGCCGCAAACCACCATCCTCACGCCCAACAGCCTTGAAGCCCGCCGCCTCGCGCAGGACGATGACGACGAAAAACAGCCGTCATTGCTGATCTGCGCGCAAAAGCTGCTCAGCGCGGGCTGCGAGCACGTGCTGATCACCGGTACCCACGAAAATACCGCCCAGGTCATCAATACCCTGTACGCGGCCGCAGGCCAGATTCGTGAGGACCTGTGGGACAGGCTGCCCGGCAGCTACCACGGCTCCGGCTGCACGCTGGCCTCGGCGATCGCCGCCAATCTGGCTTGCGGGCTGGACATCGGGGAAGCGGTTTTTGAAGCGCAGGAATACACCTGGCATACGCTGGCACACGGCTTTCGTCCCGGCATGGGTCAGCATGTTCCCGACCGGTTTTTCTGGGCCCGGGCCGATGACGACGAAGCGGAGCCGGAAGAAAAACATTAACGCCTTTCACCGCCAAAGCGCCAAGGGCGCAGAGGAAAGACCGAAAATCTGACACTGTTGTTTACTTGGCGTCCCTGGCGCCTTGGCAGTTAAAAGATCAAGGGTTAACTTCCCAACACCGAATACCCATCACCACCATGCAAAATCAGCGTCACCCTTATCTGCGCGGCCTCTATGTCGTCACCAACGACGACCCGCTGTTGCCGCGCCTGTCGGCAATGGTGGGCGCGGCCCTCAAGGGCGGGGTCACGCTGGTGCAATACCGGAACAAGCACGCGCCGGCGCCATTGCGCCGCTCCCAAGCCGCTGAAATGCTGCGCATCTGCCGCGCCACCGGTGCCCGGCTGATCATCAACGATGATCTGGCGCTGGCACTCGAAATCGGGGCCGACGGCGTGCATCTGGGCGGCGAAGATGGCGACCTTGCCGCTGCCCGCAAAGCACTGGGGCCGGACCGACTGCTGGGTGCCTCCTGCTACAAGGACCTCGACCGCGCCGAGGCGGCTGCCAAGGCAGGCGCTGACTACCTGGCCTTTGGCTCGATGTTTCCATCCAAGACCAAGACTGCCGCAGAAGCCGCACCGCTCAGCGTGCTCGGCGAGGCCCGGCGCTTCGGCCTGCCGGTTGTCGCCATCGGTGGCATTACGCTCGATAATGCGCCGCAGGTCATTGCCGCCGGTGCCGACATGGTGGCAGTGATCAGCGACCTGTTCGACACCATGAACATCAGCGAACGCGCCGCCCACTATCAGGATTTGTTTCCAACCCAAACCCATTAGCCACAGAGGACACAGAGTTCACAGAGGAAAAGCAAAACCATCCCAACAGGAATTTGGGGCTTCTGGGTTTCTCTGTGAGCTCTTTGTCCTCTGTGGCAAAAAGTCTTCAAGGTTTTTACATGACAAAAAACGAACAACTCTTCGCCCGTGCCCAGGCCACCACGCCGGGTGGGGTCAACTCTCCCGTGCGTGCCTTCCGCTCCGTCGGCGGTACGCCGCGATTCTTTGCCAAAGGCACCGGCGCCTATGCCTGGGATGCGGATGGCAATCGTTACATCGACTATGTCGGTTCCTGGGGCCCGCTGATCCTCGGCCATGCCGATCCCGACGTCGTGCACGCGGTGCAATCCGCCGCCGCGAACGGCCTCTCGTTCGGCGCGCCGACCGAAGGTGAAATCGTTCTTGCCGAGCTGCTGGTCAAGCTGGTGCCGAGCATGGAGCTGGTGCGCCTCGTTTCCTCCGGCACCGAAGCCACGATGAGCGCGATCCGCCTCGCGCGCGGCTTCACCGGCCGCGACGCAATCGTCAAGTTCGAAGGCTGCTACCACGGCCACGCCGACAGCCTCCTGGTCAAGGCCGGTTCGGGCATGCTCACCTTCGGCAATCCTTCGTCGTCTGGCGTACCCGCCGACCTGGCGCAACACACGCTGGTGCTCGACTACAACGATCCGCAGCAGCTGCGTGATGCCTTCAAGCAGCACGGCGACAAGATCGCCTGCGTAATCGTCGAGCCGGTCGCCGGCAACATGAACCTGATCAAGCCCAAGCCCGAGTTCCTCGCTGCCATGCGCGAACTCTGTACACAGCACGGTGCCGTGCTGATCTTCGACGAAGTCATGACCGGCTTTCGTGTCGGCCTGCAGTCAGCGCAAGGGCTTTACGGCATCAAGCCCGATCTCTCGACTTTCGGAAAAGTCATAGGAGGGGGTATGCCTTTGGGTGCCTTTGGCGGACGGCGCGACATCATGGAAAAGATCGCCCCGCTCGGCCCGGTGTACCAGGCCGGCACACTCTCGGGCAACCCGCTTTCGGTCGCAGCCGGGCTTGCCACATTGACAAAAATACAGGCGACCGGTTTTTACGAAGCGCTGGCACAGCGCACCACCAGCCTCGTCGACGCCCTGAGTTCGGTCGCCCGCGCCCACGAAGTCAAGTTCTGCGCGCAATCGGTCGGCGGCATGTTCGGCCTCTACTTCGCCGAGAAACCACCCACCTCGTACGCCGAAGTGATGGCCTGCGACAAGGAAGCCTTCAAACGCTTCTACGCCGGCATGCTCGACGCGGGAATCTATTTCGCGCCATCGGCCTTCGAGGCCGGCTTTGTTTCGGCGGCACACAGCAGCGAAGACATTGGCAACACCGTGCTGGCGGCAGAAGCCTGGTTCAGCTAGTTGTCAGTCAAGGCGCTATTGATGGATAACGACAAAAGACATGAACCGCCGAGGCACCAAGAGCGCCAAGAAAACCTCATCGGTTTCTTGACGCTCTTGGTGTCTTCGGGGTGAAAGACTTTGCTTGGTCCGATCCATCAAATTTTTGATGACTGACTGCTAGCGGTTGTTTTTTCGGGGGAGTTCGACATGGAAGCAAGGGTTCAACGGGTTATGGTCTGGTGCGGGCCGGCAATGATGGTGTTGTGGGTGGGCGCCTTCTTCTTTATCGCCGGATTCCTTCCACCCTCCGACCCGGCGCTGTCGGCAGATGCCGTCGTCCATCTTTACGCTGCCAACACCTCCGCCATCCGTGTCGGGCTGGTGATCTCCATGCTCGGCTCAGCCCTGCTCGTGCCCTATGCGGTCGCAATCTCGGGCCAGTTGAAGCGCATCAGGGGTGCCAAGGCGCTGGCCGATACGCAGATGGTTTCGTGCGCTCTGCTGTCGTTGGAATTCATCACCCCGATCGCCGTCTGGATGGCCGCTGCTTACCGCTTTGACGATCAGGCAGCCGAGATCACGCGCGCCTTGCATGACCTCGGCTGGATCCTGTTCGTAACGGTCATCTGGTCACTGTGGGTGCAGGTCGTCTGCATTGGCATCGCGATACTCATCGACCGCAGTCCGCAACCGATCTTCCCGCGCTGGATCGGCTACCTGAACTTCTGGGTCGCCGTCCTCATCCTGCCCGCCGGCACGGTGCTGTTCTTCAAGGGCGGCCCCTTTGCCTGGAACGGCATCATTGGCATTTGGCTTCCATTCACCATATACGCAGCATGGTTCGTCGTCATGACCTGGGCCATGCACCGCAATCTCACGCAGCAAATTGCCGAGGGCAGCGAACCCGGTTAGCCGGGCTTCAGGCTGTGCGGCCTTCAACCATAACGATACCGCGGAGACAACATGCTTTTCGAATTCATGAATGGCGGCGCCAGCTATGACGCCGCCACGGTCATTGCCAACACCTCGGCACGACTGCCCTGGGTGCTGCTGATCAGCGGGCTGGCCTTTCTCGGCGGCTTCGTGCAGATGATCGGCGGCCTCTACATGGGCTTCAAGCACAAGACCCACGGCGTACCGCTGTTCTGCGCGGCGTGGTTCATGGCCCATGACGCCACCTACTTCATGAACTACCACCACTGGTTTTACGAGAACGATTTCTGGGTGGCCAAGGCGACCTGGTTCACCATGGGCTTCTACGTCATCACCGAGCTGGTCGTGATGTTCCAGATCATCAAATATTCGCGCGAGGAAGTGTTTCCCGGCAAGAGCCTAGCGCAGGCCGTGCTCAGCCTCGCCGCCATCCTCGCGCTCAACTTCGCGGTGTTCTGGTGGTTCATGTCGATGATCAACGACCCGCTCTACCTGATCAAGATGGCCTCAACGGTACTCATGGGCCCGGTGTGGCTGATCCCGATGATGCGTGCACGCGGCAGCCGCAAGGGCTTCAACGCGGTATCGGTCGGCGGCGTGCTCCTGCTGTCCGCCGCCTTCTGGCCCTGGCTGTTCCTCGTCGAACCCTACTTCCTGCAACCGATGATCGTGGTGCTGGCCATCGGCAACGTGGCGATGGGTGTCGCCTGCTATCGCTACTGGCGCTCGCTGCCGGAATACCAGCAAATCGCCATCAGTCGCTGACAGTTTTTTTCTGGCGACGCTGGTAGTACGCAGCACCGACGCGAAACATCCACGCGGTGATGCCAATGATCGGGGGATAGATCAATTGGCACACCCAGTTTGGCAGGGTGTCGCTGCGTTCCTCAAAGGCCACGCGGCCACGCCGATGTTCCAGCAGCTTGAGAAATGACGGGCCGGCGAAACGGTAGTGCCGGTCGTCGCGCCAGAACTCGATGCGATCGACGTACTTGAGACCCTTGTAGCCATAGTGGGCCGGCGCCACCAGCCGGATTGGCGCGCCGCGCTCCAGCGTCAGTGGCAGGCCGTCAAGGTGGTCGGCGAGCAGCACGTCGTCTGCCAGCAGATCATAGAGCTGCATGATGCCGATGTAGCCATCCTGCCCGCGAATGATCACGGTGGTGGCGCCCTCCAGCGGCCGGGCCTCGGGCAGTACCACTTGCTCGTACAGGTCACGAAAGCGCACGCCGCTCCAGTGCAGGTCGAGCCGGCTCCAGGTCGCGACACAGTGCAGGTCCGACACCTGCTCGGTGCGCGGCAGTGCTGCCAATTGCCGGCTCACGACCACCGGCTGCGCCACATTGCCGCCGATACGGATCTCCACCCGGTCGAGCACCATCGGGAACTTGTGGGCGAACCACGGCAGTCCAAAACGCGGAAAAATCCCGCGCAGCTTCTGGCCCGGGGGCAGTGTCGGTGCGCTATCCATCGCCATGGGCCGGCCTACTGCGGCGCCATCCAGAGCGAAGCCTTGCCGCAATTCATCACCTTGGTGAACTTGCCGGCCCACACTGACGCAGGAAACCAGTCCAGCATCTTGCCCAGCACGGCGCCATTGGCAAAGCTGCCGCGCCAGATGAAGTACATCGGGTCGGTGTCAGTCACGTCGGCATACAGCGGAAAATAAATGCGCGTCTTGTAGCTCGCCTCGTCGAAACCCTGCTTGCGCGCTGCGGCCATCCATTCCTGCTGGAAGGCATAGAGTTGCGGCACGGTGTAACCCTTCGCCAGATGGCAGTTGAAGTCGTTCACGACCTCGGCCTTTGCGGCCAGGGGTGACAACGCAAGCAATGCGGCGGCGATTGCCAGTATCTTTTTCATTTGACCCTCTCCTCGTTGGGCATCGGCAATCATTTGCCGAATGTCAGTTCGCATCGTAACGCATCGTCCAGCGTTCGATGCGCAAAGCCGAATCCCATCGCCTCGGCGCGCGCCGGCAGCACGCGCTGGCCGCCCAGCAGCAGGATGGCGCGTTCGCCCAGCGCCAGCTTCAGCAAGGCGGCCGGGGCGAAGAATATCGCCGGCCGATGCAGCACCCGCGCCAGCGTGGCGGTGAACTCGGCATTGGTCACCGGCTCGGGGGCAGTCATGTTGACCGCACCACCGACGTTTGCATTGGCCGCAAGCAGGTGCAGCACGATGGCGATGTAGTCGTCGACATGAATCCAGCTCATCCATTGCCGGCCATCACCGAGACGCGCGCCAAGGCCGAGCGAAAACGGCAGGCGCATCTTGTTCAGCAGGCCGCCATCGCGGCTTAGCACCAGTCCTGTACGCAAGAGGCAGACGCTCACGCCGAAAGCCGCCGCGCCCTGTGCCGCCGCTTCCCATGCGGCGCACAGTTGCGCGCCGAAATCGCTGCCGCTGGCTGCCGACTCATCCAGCCGCCGCGCGCCGCAATCACCGTAGTAACCGATCGCCGAGCCGCTGAGCAACAGCACCGGCTTTTGCTGCGCAGCGGCGATGCGCGCCACCAGCTGCTCGGTCAGCGTAACGCGGCTGGCCCACAGCCGCTGCTTGCGCTGCGGCGTCCAGTGCGCGTCGACAATGGGCTCGCCGGCGAGGTTGATCACCGCATCGAAATGCTGCGCCGGCGACCACTCGTCAAGCGAGGCGATGGCCCGCACCGCGTTGCCGCAGAGGGTGGCAACCGCCTGCGGCCGGCGGCTCAGCACCGTAACCTGGTGGCCCGCCTTCAGCAGCGCCGGGCAAAGCTTGCGGCCGATCAGGCCGGTACCGCCGGTAACAAGGATGTTCATGCTTGATTACGCTCACGTGAAGAAGAGGGAGATGGACGCCACTATATATCCGCTCCGCCACATCTCAGACAAGGTTGCACGCAGCCCCATTGGCACAACGCCATGCGACTACAATGGCTGCCACCCGACCGCGTCTGATATTTGGCGCATATTTGTCGGCGAACATAAAAACGAAACGTTTGAGGAGAACCACGTGTCCCATCTTGCACGGCTGCTGCTGGTCAGCGCCCTGGCGGCTGCACCTGCCGCTGCCTTTGCCACCAACCTGCTCAACCTCACCGGCTACGGTGCCGAGTCGTCAGCGCTGGGCGGGGCCGATGCGCCGCTGTCGCGCGACCCTTTCGCGCTCAACCTCAACCCGGCCGGGCTGGCGCAGATCAAGGGCAAGGCCTTCGATTTCTACGTGACCACCTACGACGGGCACTACAACACCCATAGCGACAGTTTTGGTGCCTATCGCAAGCCGGTGGCCGACACCTACTACGGCATCTATGGCGGCATCGGTTACGCACAGCGGCTGCCCGACACCAACATCACGGCCGGCGTGGCGCTGATCGTGCAGGGTGGTGGCGGCTGGTCCTACAAGAACCTGAATACCGCCTTTGGCACCCGCGACGAACTGTCGGGCGTCTTTGGCGCGACCAAGGTCGCGGCAGGCGCCGCGTGGGAGGCCACTGACCGGCTGAATGTCGGTGCCAGTATCGGGCTCAACTACGCCTCGGGCGAGCAATCGTTCTTTCCCCACACCTCGGTGCTGAATACCTTCTACGGCCTCCGCCTCAAGGATGTCAGCGGTTACGCCTTCAACGCCAAGCTCGGCGCGCAATACCGCTTTGACAACGACGTGGTGCTCGGCGTCGACTGGGGTTCGCGCACCAACATCGCGATGAAGGGCGGCTCGCTGCGGGTGAACTACACGGCCGATCCGGCGATCGGTCAGGTGGTGCGTTACGACGACGCGCAACTGCGCGGCATCGTGTTCGCACAGGAGCTTGCCGTCGGCGTGGCCTTCCGCCCGGTACCGAGGCTGATGGTTGCCGTGCAGGACAAGTGGTACGACTGGTCGGACGCGCTACGCACTACGCGCATCGTCGCCAAGGCATCACGCAACGCCGCTGCACCGGCAACGGTGTCGCTGGCGTCGGGTGTTAACGCCGTCGACCAGCACGTGTTCTCGATCGGCTTTGCCTGGGACTACGACGACAAGACCGTGCTGCGCGCCGGCGGCAACTATGCCCATCGCGCAATCCCCGACCAGAACATGAGCGCCAGCTTCGCCGCGATCCAGGCCGGCCACCTGTCGCTGGGCATCGAACGCGTCTGGGATGCCGACTGGCGCTGGTCCGCCACCTGGGAAATGGATACGCGGCAGATGGTGACCTACACCAACCCCAAGGCACCCTTCGGACCCAACGCGACGGAGACACACGGCGGCAATCTGCTGCATGTGGCGATCAGCCGGCGCTGGTAGCAGAAAATCCTTTTGACGGCAGAGGGCAAGCCCGCGACCGGGCTATAGTCTCAGCATCAGCAGACCAGCATAACCAACCAAGGAGCAATCAATGAACAACCCCGTCCACCCACACGCCACCACGGGCAATGCAGCCAACGCGGCAACGGCACCGCTTTCCTTCATCGACGTGGTGCGCGCGCGCCATTGCTGTCGCGGCTTTCTGCGCCAGCCGGTGCCGGATGCGGTGATCGAGGAAGTGCTGAAGGACGCGCAATGCGCGCCTTCGAACTGCAACACCCAGCCCTGGGCCACGCACATCGTCTCAGGCGCCAAGGTGGGCGAGCTGTCGCAGGCCTTGTTCAAGGCCGCTGGCGAGGGGCGCTATTCGCCTGACTTCTCGTTCGACCAGGCCGCCTTCAGCGGCCGCTACGCCGAGCGCATCGCCGAGCAGGGCAAGGCCTACTACGGCGCCCTGTGCGTTGCCCGCGACGACGAGCAGTCGCGCATTGCTGCCGTCGCGCTGAATTACAGCTTTTTCGATGCGCCGCATGTGGCACTGCTGTTCATGCCCAGCATCGGCGACAACGTGCGCGTGGCCGGCGACATCGGCATGTATGGCCAGAACTTCCTGCTCTCGCTGGTCGCACGCGGCCTGGGCGGCGTGCCGCAGACCTCGCTCGGCTTTTTTGCCGGCACCATCCGCGAGGCGCTGGGCGTGCCTGACGACATGAAGCTGCTGTTCGGCATCTCGTTCGGCTACCCCGACCTCAAGGCAGCGGGCAACAGCTTCGCCATGCCGCATGACCCGATCGCGATGAACGTGACCTTCCACCGCTGATGGCGCGCAGCTGCGTCTAAGGCAGCCCAACCCGCAACGACAACAAAACCCAGGAGACGAAAAATGGACGACAAAGTGAAAGTAGACGAAAGCAGCCTGCCCTTCTACCTCAAGCAAAGCCGCGGCGTCGGGCTCATCACCCCAAAGGATGACCTGCTTCACCCCGACAGCTTCAAGGGCGTGACCGATGACTCGGCCACCGAGACCCAGTACTTCGGCTTCAGCATCCCCGAAGAGAATATCCACGCCGTGACCTACCTGTGGTGGCACCCCAACCTCAAGGTGTGCTCGGGCGGCCTGTATGTCTTCAAGGGCTTCAAGAACCAGATGATCGATTCCGAGATCTGCGACTGGCGCACCTACATGAGCGACAAGGTAATCGGCAACGACCTGCACGAGTACCGCTTCGACAACGGCTACGGCGTCAAGATCCTCGAGCCGAACAAGCTTTTCCACCTCACCTACGAAGATACCGAGCGCAAGAACTCCGTCGATTTGAAGTTCGAGGCGGTGCAGCCCGGCGTGATGTGGGCCGATGGCAACCACTTCGAGCAGACCATGAAGGTGCGTGGTTCGCTCACGATCAAGGGCAAGACCTACAAGGTGGACTGCTACAACGTGCGCGACCGCTCCTGGGGCAAACCGCGTCCCGAAAAGTCGATGGCCATGCCGCCGGCCTCGTGGATGGTGTGCACCTTCAACGACAACTTCTCGTTCAATTGCACCATGTTCGACCAGGCCCGCAACAACCCCCTTCTCCCCGCCAACCTTGCTGCGTCCATGCCCGACGACAAGTCCCTGGTCGGTGGCTGGGTGATCCACGACGGCAAGGTGGGCGGCTTGGTGAGCGCCGACAAGCGCGTGGTGCGCGCCCCCGGCACGCAGGTCTCGACCGGCATCGACCTCAGCTTCGTCGACGAACACGACCGTGAATTCAAGCTGCGCGCCACCGCCATCGCCTCATGTGCACAGCAACCCACGCACAACGTGCTGGTGCGCATCAACCTGATGCGCTGGGAGTGCAACGGTCTGGTGGGCTATGGCGACAATCAGGAGAATTTCTGGGCGGATTATCTGCACGCGCAGCCTTGAACGACAGGCGGGGTCGAGCATCAACGTCGGTTCGACTCCGTCACTCCTGCCAACCCACACCCTCCTGAGGACGCAGCACATGAGCCAGGCAATCGCCGAGCGTTTCGAACAGGTCAAGAAAATCTACTTTCGCGAACTGAAGCAACAACCGGTCGCGACCGACATCAATGACATTCCCGTTTCCTACGAACTGATCAGCGATGAGTGGCTGAGCAAGGCGCTGTGCTCCAAGGTGCCGGGGGCACGGGTCGTCTCGCACACGCTGGACGTGCCTGATGAAGGCACCTCGAACCGGCGCCGGATTTTCATTACCTACAACGAGGCCGGCCAGCAAGCGGGGCTGCCGCCGAGTGTGTTCTGCAAGGCATCGCAAAGCCTGGAATCGCGCTTCGCCATCGGACTCAATCGCCTGAGCGAGGGCGAAAGCATTTTCTTCAACCAGTTGCGCCCATTGCTGGACATCGAGGCGCCGGTCGGCCTCTTTGCCAACATCAACAAGGAGTCGCTCAACACCATCCTGATCATGAAGGACATTGCCGATCGTGTGGAATTCTGCGACCACCGCACGCCGATGTCGCTGGCGCGCGTGAGAAGCCAGGTGGCGCTGCTGGCAAAATTGCACGGTACGTTCTACAACCAGCCGGACAAGCGGAAACTGATCGAACCCTTCCAGCGGATGCGGGATTGGGCCGAGCTGAATGAGTTGACCTTCCACTGGTCCGACGCCCGGATTCGCGGTTTCAAGGCCGGCGAGGAAGTGATACCCGAGCGCCTGTTTCGCCGCGCAGATGAAGTGGACCCTGCCACCGTCCGCGCGCTGGCCAGCCACGACGGCCTGCCGCAGACCCTGCTGCACAACGATGTGCATCTGAAGAACTGGTACATCGCCAGCGGCGACAACATGGGTCTCTCGGACTGGCAGATATCGGTCAAGGGATGCGGCGTTCGTGATCTCGTCTATGCCATCTCCACCGCACTCACCATCGAGGATCGGCGCAAGTGGGAAGTCGACCTGATCAAATACTATCTCGACTGCCTCGCCGCAGAAGGCGGCTCACCACTCGACTACAACCAGACCTTCCTCGCCTACCGTCAGCAATCGCTGGCCGCACTGGCGATGTGGACCGCCACCCTCACGCCCCCCGCCGATGCACCGGCGATGCAACCACCGGAAACCTCGCTTGAGTTCATCAAGCGCATGGCGCAAGCGATCGATGATCTGGAGGCGCTGGATTGCGTTTGACTTGCGGGGGAGAAGGCGCAGGTACGCAATCAAGGCCGTTTCTCGTTACCCACAAACACAAATGTCTTCGACCCTTCTAACTTTGCAAGAGCACTCACGGAAGCGATTTCGTCGCTAAAAATGGCATGCTCTCAAAGAATCATATTGACTGAGGACACAAGTAATTTCCCACTCGGTAAAACCGCATGATCCTCATCGTGTACGCCCATCAAGAACCCACGTCCTTCAACCACGCGCTGCTTGAAACGTCTGTCGAGACCTTGACGGCCTGCGGCCACGAGGTCGAGGTCTCCGATCTTTACGCCATGAACTTCGAGGCGCGGGCGACGCGTGCGGACTTCCAGCAGGCGCGCGACGAGACGCGCTTCGGCTACGCGCGTGAGCAGTATTACGCCAACCGCACTAACAGCTTTGCACCCGACATCGCGGCGGAGCTGGACAAGGTGCGGCGTTGTGACACGCTGATCCTGCAGTTCCCGCTTTGGTGGTTTTCGATGCCGGCGATCATGAAGGGCTGGGTGGATCGCGTGCTTGCCAATGGCGCGGCGTATGGCGGCTCGACGGGGCAGTTCTTCGAACGCGGCATGATGGCGGGCCGCAAGGCGATGGTCGTCACCACGACCGGTGCGCCTGCCGTTATGTTCAATCCCTCCGGCATGTGCGGTGCGATGGAAGCGGCGCTGTGGCCGATCCATAACGGCATCTTGCGGTTTTGCGGTTTCGACGTCCTTCCGCCCTTTGTCGCCCACGGCGTCGACATCCATGATCGCGAGACGCTGAAGGGCATCCTCGCCGACTATGCCGGCCGGCTGCGCACGCTCGGCGAAACGGAACCGATGTTTTTCCACCCCTGGTCGGACTACGCGGGCGACATGCTGCTGAAGCCCAGCGTTGCGGCCCGCACCATCGGCCAATCGGCGCGATCCGCCATGCAGACCACTGCGCACACCAATGCCGATGCCGGCAAGGTCGAGAGCAGCATCGACGCCATAGACAATACCGAAGCCCCGTTTGAGGTAACCGAAATGACTGCCTACATGACCGTGATCATGACCGTGACCGATACCTCCTGGATCGGAGAATATGTCGCCCATGTGAAGCCGCTCATGGCCAAACACGGCGGCAAGCCGTTCACCATATCGGGCATGGTGGAAGTGCTGGAGGGCGACACGATCCCGACGCAAGTTGCCACCTTCGCCTTCCCCAGCATGGAAGCGCTCAAGGCCTTCATGGACGACCCGGAATACAAGCCGTGGAAAGAGGCAAGGCTGGAGGGCTCGACCGGATCGATCTTCGCCTACCAGTCGATGGGGTAGCAGGTACGGCAGGCGAATTGCATGTGACCGGCTTTAACGCGACAATGCCGGACCATTTTTTACCCGCATCCATAATCACGGGTCAAGCCAGCTGGTGGTAACGCGAGGCACCGTGTCATCCCCCGAAACGAGGAGCAGCAATGAAGCATCTGAAACGCATCTACCTTTGTCAGCTGCTGGTGCTGGCGGCAGCAAGTGTCGGCATCACGACGGCACACGCCGCAGTATCGGCAGAAGAAGCCAAGCAACTGGGCGGCCCGGTACTGACGCTGTTTGGCGCCGAAAAGGCCGGCAACAAGGAAGGTACCATCCCGCCTTATAACGCTGCAGGCATCAAGCCGCCGGCAAGCTGGGACCCGAACAATCCCGGCCAGCGCCCCGACCCCTATGGCGACAAGCCACTGTTCTCGATCACGGCAGAGAATGCCGCGCAATATGCCGACAAGCTTGACGACATGGTGGAAGTGTTCAAGCGCTACCCCAACTTCCGCATGGACATCTACCCCAGCCATCGCGACTACGTGCTGCCGCAGTATGTGCTGGACAACACGGTGAAGAACGCCACGGCATGCAAGGCGATCAACAACGAGTTGAAGCTGGATGGCTGCCATGGCGGGACGCCTTTCCCGATTCCCAAGACCGGCAACCAGGCCATGTGGAACCACCTGGTGGCCTACAACACCTGGAGCCAGACCGGCCACGCGCAGGTGTGGGCGGTGCCGCCCAATGGCTCGCCATCGCTGGTCACTGGTGGCGAGTACCTGAACAACTGGCCCTACTACGACCCGGCCAAAAAGGACCCGCTGCCGGCCGACACCATCTACTTCCGCTATCTGGGCAAGGATACGGAACCCCCACGTCAGGCTGGTGGCCAGATGCTGCTGATCGACCCCGTAGACCAGCTGGGACTCGGCCGTCGTGCTTATGTGTATGCCACCGGGCGCAGATGGGTGAAGCTTGCGGCCGACCTCAACTACGACACGCCGACACCCTATGGCGGTGGCAGCGCGACCATGGACGATTCACGCGTGTTTTTGGGCGCGCTGGATCGTTTTGATTTCGAGCTGATGGGCAAGAAGGAAAAGTTCATCTATTACAACAACCACATGCTCACCAACGAAAAACTCTGCACCACGGAAAAGATCGTTGCCACCAAGGGCTTCCCCAATCCTGATTGCGTACGCTGGGAACTGCATCGCGTCTGGGTGGTGAAGGCAACGTTGAAAGCCGGCTTCAACCACCTCTACAAAAAACGCATGTTCTACTGGGATGAAGACGGCTATGTCGCTGGC